>NZ_QVFI01000010.1:0-127405 GCF_003433845.1 Absiella sp. AM09-50 | reverse complement strand
GGACAAAAATGTTTTAATTATTTTGTGTGTCTACTTGACACAAGCTGATCATATTGCGCAGCTTTTTGTTTGTCTTATAATTATGGACGTTTAACGATAACAGCTGTACCTTGTCCTCCACCAATACATAGAGAAGCAAGACCAGTCTTAGCATCACGTTTGATCATTTCGTGAATCAATGTAACTAAGATACGGTTACCAGAAGCACCTACTGGGTGTCCTAATGCAATAGCACCACCGTTTACGTTTGTCTTAGCCATGAATGCTTCACGATCAATACCGTGTTCTTCAACTAATTCGTGGATAACACCTAAAGACTGAGCAGCGAATGCTTCGTTTAATTCAACCAATTCGATGTCATCTAATTTCATACCTGCATAGTTCAAAGCGTTACGGATTGCTGGAGTAGGACCAAGACCCATAGTTAATGGATCAACACCACCCTGGCCAATACCAACGATTTCACAGATTGGAGTTAAACCATATTTTTCAACAGCATCTTCACTAGCTAACAATACGAAGCTTGCACCATCATTGATACCAGAAGCATTTGCAGCTGTTACAGTACCATCTTTGATGAATGCTGGACGTAATTTAGCCATTTTTTCAGGAGTTGATTTACGGTTAGGGTGTTCATCAGTATCAAAAATTACTGTTTCTTTACGTAATTTTACTTCTACTGGAACGATTTCATCTTTGAATCTTCCACTATCTACAGCAGCGATTGCTTTCTGCTGAGAAGCATATCCGAATTCATCCTGCATTTCACGAGTGATGTTATATTTTTTTGCAATGTTTTCTGCAGTAACACCCATGTGAATACCATTCATAGCATCTGTTAATGCATCATAGATCATGTGGTCAACACATTTGAAATCTCCCATTTTGTTTCCTGTACGAGTGTTTGCAGGAATTAGGTAAGGAGCACCTGACATTGATTCAACACCACCAGCAACAACGATATCGTTGAAACCAGTCTGGATTGACATAACACCTTCCATTACAGTTCTTAAACCAGAACCACAAACCATGTTTACTGAGTGTGAACATACTGATTCAGGAATACCAGCAGCTAAAGCTACCTGACGACCAATGTTCTGTCCCAATCCAGCACTTAATACATTACCACAAAGTAATTCATCAACGTTTTCTGGAGCAACTTTTCCGTCTTCTAATAAAGCTTTTACAACTGTAGCACCTAAGTCAACTGGTTTTACAGTTGTCAAAGATCCAAGAAAACTACCAATTGCGCTACGTTTTGCGCTAACAACATAAGTTTTTTTCATTTTCTCTACCTGTCTTTCTTTCTTTTATTGAGTATCAGGCAACCACCCGACACCATACAGCAACATCATATAGGAAACAAGGCCTTTTGTCAACCACTTGTGAAAAAATTATTAAGTGAAAAATAAAAGATTTTGTAAATTATAGTACGAAATTAAAATATATATAGAAAGTAAAATTGTAAAAATAATGTGACAGATACAAAAAAAGGAAAAAGCAGAAGATACTGAGCTGATACGATAACAGCCTGTTTTAAAGCTTTTTCTTCATGTATACATGTGACATACACAGCATATGTATGTAAATGGTTCAAGATTGCAATGTAAGATTTTTGGTTAGATTTCTGTGAAATAAATAATTTAAAAAATGGACTTGTGAAATTTTCATCAAATAATTGTTAAAAAAATAACAAAGTGGTTGACGAGAGGTAAAAATAGTTCTAAAATTAAGAGTAGGATTGCGCTTATCCCTTTTGGATAACGCCCATGCCAGTCAATGGCTTAAGAAGGAAATCCTATTGTTCAAGTAAATTAAGGAGAGGAGAACACTTATGGACTTCATGTTAACAGAACAACAACAAATGATGAAGAAGCTATTCGCTGAGTTTGCTGAAAAAGATGTAAAACCTCTTGCAGCAGAAGTCGACGAAGATGAACGTTTCCCACGTGAAAACGTTGAAAAAATGAGAGAATGTAAAATGCTTGGTATTCCATTCCCAAGAGAATACGGTGGAGCTGGAGCTGACTACTTAAGCTACATTCTTGCAGTAGAAGAATTGAGTAAGAAATGTGCAACTACAGGTGTTGTATTATCAGCTCATACTTCATTAGGTACTTGGCCAATCTTCGCATTTGGTACAGAAGAACAGAAAAACAAATATCTGCCTGATTTATGTACAGGTAAAAAACTGGCTGCATTCGGTTTAACAGAACCAAACGCAGGTACAGATGCTGCTGGACAGCAGACTACAGCTGTAAAAGATGGAGATGACTACATCTTAAACGGTACAAAGATCTTTATTACAAACGCTGGTGAAGCTGATGTATATGTTATCTTTGCGATGACTGACAAATCAAAAGGTACACACGGTATTTCTGCATTTATCGTAGAAAAAGGTATGCCAGGATTTACAGTTGGACAGCACGAAAAGAAATTAGGTATCCGTGGTAGTGCAACTAGCGAACTTATTTTCAACAACGTACGTCTTACAAAAGATCACCTGTTAGGTCAGGAAGGTAAAGGATTCAAGATTGCCATGCAGACACTTGATGGTGGACGTATTGGTATCGCTGCTCAGGCATTAGGTATCGCACAGGGTGCTATCGATGAAGTAGTTCCTTATGTTAAATCACGTAAACAGTTTGGACGTTCTATCGCTAAATTCCAGAACACTCAGTTCCAGTTAGCTGATATGCAGACAAAAACTGATGCTGCTAGATTATTAGTTTACCAGGCTGCAATGGCTAAAGAGAACGGACAGCCTTATACTTATTTAGCTGCTGAAGCAAAATTATTTGCTGCTGAAGTTGCTATGGAAGTTACTACAAAAGCTATCCAGTTAATGGGTGGATACGGTTATACTCGTGACTATCCAGTAGAAAGAATGTTCCGTGATGCTAAGATCACTGAAATCTACGAAGGTACTTCTGAAGTACAGCGTATGGTTATTTCTGGCCAGATGTTGAAATAATAGAGGAAAGGAAGAAGAACATGAAAATTATCGCTCTTGTTAAACAGGTACCGGACTCAACTGAGATCCGTGTTGATAAAGTAACTGGTACATTGATTCGTGCCGGTGTTCCAAGTATCATTAACCCAGACGACTTAGCTGGTGTTGAAGAAGCTTTAAAAATTAAAGAAACAAAAGATGATGTAACTGTTACAGTTATCTCTATGGGACCTCCACAGGCTAGTGGAATGTTAAAAGAATTATTGGCTCGTGGTGTTGACGAATGTGTTCTGATCACTGACCGTGCATTCGCTGGTGCTGACACTTGTGCTACTTCTAGTACACTTGCTGCTGCAATCGAAAAAATCGGTTATGATTTGATCATTGCTGGTCGTCAGGCTATCGATGGTGATACTGCTCAGGTTGGTCCTCAGACTGCTGAACGTTTAGATATCCCTCAGGTAACTTATGTTGACAAAATTATTGACATCAATGACAAAGTCATCACAGTTAGAAAATCTTTGGAAGACAGCGAAGAAATTATCGAAGCTAAACTTCCATGTCTGTTAACAACATTAAGTGGAATGAACACTCCTCGTTACATGAACTGTAATGATATCGTTGATTCTTTCAATAAAGAAGTTAAAATCATGACATTCAATGATTTAGGAATCGACGCTAGCAAAGTTGGTCTTGCAGGTTCTCCAACAAAAGTACATCACACATTCACAAAAGATGTTACTGCTGAAACTGAAACTTACGAACTGCCAGCTGGCGAAGCTGCTAAATTGATTGCTAAGACTTTGAAAGAAAAGCAGATCATTACGAAATAGGAGGAGAATACAATGGCTAAATTTGAAGGATACAAAGATATTTACGTATTCGTTGAACAGAGAAACGGCGTGATCGCCAATGTTGGATACGAATTAATTTCTGAAGCTAGAAAATTGGTTGCATCCATTCCTCACATGGGATTCCAGGTTGTTGGTGTTTTATTAGGACACAACATCAAGGATCAGGCACAGGATGTTATCGCTCACGGTGCTGACAAAGTAATCGTAGCTGATGATGCTATGCTTGAAGGATATTCAACTCAGTTCTATGCTGATACATTAACTCAGATCATTAATAAATTTAAACCAGACAGCTTCTTAACTGGAGCTACTGTTTTAGGACGTGACTTGGCACCACGTGTTGCTGCACGTTTAAATGCAGGTTTGACTGCTGATGCTACAAAAATCGAAATGGACCCAGAAAAAACTGACGAAGCTTTATTATTAGTAACTCGTCCTACATTCGGTGGTAACTTATTCGGTACAATCATCTGTCCAGACACTCGTCCACAGATGGCTACTATTCGTCCAAACGTATTCAGTATGGATCCAGTAGATGCTTCAAGAACTGGTGAAGTTATTGAATTTACTCCAGAATTCGCTGACAAAGATGCAAAAGTTATCGTTAAAGAAACAATCGCAAAAGTTGTTGAAGGAATCGATATTACAAAATGCGATATCTTAGTTGGTGCAGGACGTGGAGCAGAAGACTGCTTAGATATGGTACAGGCTGTTGCTGATGAATTAGGCGGAGCTATGTGTGCTTCTCGTGCAGTTGTTGACGATGGATTCGTTAGCAAAGATATCCAGGTTGGTCAGACTGGTAAGACAGTTCGTCCAAGCTTATACATTGCTTGTGGTATTTCAGGTGCTTGTCAGCACGTTGCTGGTATGGAAAAATCAGATATGATTATCGCTATCAACCGTGACCCACAGGCTGAAATCTTCAGCATTGCAAACATGGGATTTGTTGGTGACGTAAAAGAAATCCTTCCATTATTAAAAGAAGAAATCATCGCTGCGAAAAAAGCATAATGAAGTAGCAATAACAAAAGGCAGCGCGTTGTAACGCTGTCCTTTTGTTACTATAAAAAATAAAAAGGAGATATTTAAAATGAAAAAAGTTGGAGTTATTGGTGCCGGAACAATGGGCCAGGGTATCGCTAATGCTTTCGCTACAAACGGATACGATGTAACTGTTTGTGACATCAAATTAGAATGGGCACAGGGTGGTATCGACAAAATCGGTAAAAAATTAGACAAATTGGTTACAAGAGAAAAAATGACTGCTGAAAAAGCTGCTGAAATCAAAGGAAACTTAAAAGCTGGAGAATACAAAGATTTAGCTGACTGTGATTTAGTTGTAGAAGCTGTTCTTGAAATCATGGAAACTAAGAAAGAATTATTCTCTACATTAGATGAAATCTGTAAAGAAAGCTGTATCTTTGGTACAAACACTTCTTCTTTATCAGTAACTGAAATCGCTAAGGGAATCAAACACCCAGTAATCGGTATGCACTTCTTTAATCCAGCAGATCGTATGAAACTGGTTGAAGTTATCTCTGGTATCAACACACCAGTTGAAACAAAAGATGCTATCATCGAAATCAGTAAATCATTAGGAAAAACTCCAGTAGAAGTTGCTGAAGGTCCTGGATTCGTTGTTAACCGTATCCTGATTCCTATGATCAATGAAGCTGCATGTATCTTACAGGAAGGTATCGCTTCTATCGAAGATATCGATACTGCTATGAAACTTGGTGCTAACCACCCTATGGGACCTTTAGCATTAGGTGACTTAATCGGTTTGGATATCGTTGTTGCAATCATGGATGTATTATACGCAGAAACTCACGATTCTAAATATCGTTGCTGTACATTATTGAGAAAAATGGTACGTGGCGGTAAATTAGGTCAGAAGACTGGAATCGGATTCTACGATTACTCTAAATAAGACTAGTCATTAGTATCAGTGAATCTATAATTTCACATGTACTCCATTGAAATTGTGGATTCACTTTTTTAAAAATATGAAAGGATAGGTAACAAAATGGAAACTATTTTATTAAACGTGGAAGGTCATGTTGCAACAATCACAATCAACAGACCAAAAGCATTAAATGCATTAAGCACACAGGTATTAACTGAATTAAATGAAGCTTTAAATGAAGTAGATGCAAATAAAGATGTTTATGCACTTGTCATTACTGGTGCTGGTGAAAAATCTTTCGTAGCTGGTGCTGATATCGCTGAAATGAAAGAAAAATCAGTTGAAGAAGCTGCTACTTATGGAAAATTTGGTAATGAAGTATTCCGTAAAATTGAAACATTCCGTTGCCCAGTCATCGCTGCTGTTAATGGTTTCGCATTAGGTGGTGGATGTGAATTAGCAATGAGCTGTGATATTCGTATCGCTAGTGAAAATGCTGTATTCGGACAGCCAGAAGTTGGTTTGGGTATTACGCCAGGATTTGGTGGAACTCAGCGTTTAGCTAGAATCGTTGGTGTTGGTATCGCAAAAGAAATGATCTATACAGCACGTAACATCAAAGCAGATCGTGCACTTGCAATCGGTTTGGTAAACAATGTTGTTGCTGCTGAAGAATTAATGCCTACTGTTATGAAAATGGCAAACGGTATTGCGAAAAATGCGCCTATTGCAGTTGCTAACTCTAAAAAAGCAATCAACAATGGTCTACAGACAGATATCGATGGTGGTATCGCAATCGAAGTTGAAGAATTCTCTAACTGCTTCGCTACTGAAGATCAGACATATGGTATGACTTGCTTCTTAGAAAAAGTAAAAGAAAAAACATTCTCTAACAAATAAGAAACACTCGATTCTAGGTGCTTATCATTTTGCTGATACATGTGTTTATGATACACTGAATGCAGAAGATGATAAAAAGGAGGTAATTGGATTTGGGTAAGGTAATAAGTTTAGAACAGGCAGTCGCTATGATTCCTGATGGAGCTGCTGTAGGTATTGGTGGTTTCATTGGTTGTGGACATCCACAGGAATTCTCTGTTGGTATCGAAGAATCTTTCTTGAAAACTGGTCATCCAAACAATTTGACAATCATGTTTTCAGCTGGTATCGGAGATGGAACAGATAAACTTGGGCTAAACAAGTTAGGTCATGAAGGACTGTTAAAACGTATCATTGGTGGACACTGGGGATTAATTCCTAAGCTTCAGAAACTGGTATTTGAAAATAAAGTAGAAGGATATAACCTTCCACTTGGAACGATTTCATTGATGTTCCGTGATATTGCCGGACACCGTCCTGGTACATTCACAAAAATCGGTTTAAAAACATTCGTTGACCCTCGTATTGAAGGCGCAAAGATGAATGAACGCTCTAAAGAAGATTTGGTAGAACTAGTAAATCTTCATGGAGAAGAATGGTTATTGTATAAATCATTCCCATTAAATGTTGCATTGATTCGTGCTACTTATTGTGATGAAGATGGAAATGCGACAATGGAAAAAGAAGCCGCAACACTGGATTCTTTATCTATTGCACAGGCAGCGAAAAACTCTGGTGGTATTGTATTGCTACAGGTTGAAAAAGTAGTTGCTAATGGTACATTAGATCCACGTAAAGTAAAGATTCCTGGAATCTATGTAGATGGTATTGTTGTATCACGTCCAGAAAATCACATGCAGACATATGCTGAACAGTATAATCCTGCATTGAGTGGGGAAGTAAAGGTACCTGTGGATTCTATTCCACCTATGCCTTTAAATGAACGTAAGGTCATTTGTCGTCGTGCAACAATGGAACTTGATCCATCCGCAATCATCAACTTAGGTATTGGTATGCCAGAAGGTATCGCGAATGTTGCCAATGAAGAAGGCTTACCAGGATTGAAATTAACAGTTGAAGCTGGCGGAATCGGTGGTGTACCAAATGCTGGTACTGCTTTTGGAACATGTACAAATCCTGATGCTATCATTGATCAGCCATATCAGTTTGACTTCTATGATGGTGGCGGACTTGGTGAAGCATTCTTAGGACTTGCGGAATGTGATCGCTTTGGTAATATCAACGTATCACGTTTTGGACCAAAAATTGCCGGATGCGGTGGATTTATCAACATCACACAGACTTCACCAGTTGTTGTATACTGTGGTACATTTACCGCAGGTGGTTTAAAGGTAGAAGTAAAAGATGGTAAACTGAATATTCTTCAGGAAGGTCGTGTCAAGAAATTCAAACAGGATGTTGAACAAATCACATTCTCTGCTGAATATGCAAAAGAAACTGGTCAGAAAGTTCTTTATATCACAGAACGTGCTGTATTTGAACTGATTGACGGTGTCTTGACATTAACTGAAATTGCACCTGGTGTGGATCTAGAAAAAGATGTATTGGGCCAGATGGAATTTAAACCAGCAATCGCTGAAAACCTGAAAACAATGGATGAAAGAATTTTTGTTCCAGAAGTCATGGGTTTATTAAATAACTAATATAAAAGGACATAAACAGTGAGAAATCTGTCTATGTCCTTTTCTTATCTTTGTTTCTCCATATCCAAATATACTCTAGAACCAGTTGCACCTTTTTGCCCCTGATATTTACCCTGATAAGGATGAATTGCAGGACTATCCATTTTAGCGAATACCAGCTGACCAATTCTTCTGCCAGCTTTTAATTCAATAGCACAGCGATTGGCATTATATAGTTCTAATGTGATTTCTCCATGGAATCCAGGATCTACCCAGCCAGCATTTTGGATAAATAATCCCATACGACCTAAAGAACTTCTGCCTTCCACAAAGGCAGTTAAATCATCAGGTAAATGAAAATACTCCATGGTGGTTGCCAGTACAAACTGGTTAGGTAGTAAGATATATGTATCCGTAACAATGGTTTTATAAGGTATTTCATCCTCCAGATTAATGATACCGGAAGGTAAATCTTCAACAATACTGAATGTGTTTCCCAAACGAATATCGACACTGGCAGGCTGTATCTGATGTTTTTCCAATGGGCTGATTTGTAACGTGTCTGCTTCTATCATTTCAAATAATGTCTTATCTGATAATATCATGATGCTCCTCCTTATTGTTTTATATCCGCACTATTCTACCATACTTTTGTTTTAGTTTTCAATGCCTAAACACGAGATGGAAACAAAATATTCCATTTATCTGCTTATTTTTCCAAAAGGATTTACAAATCACATTTATATCTTATAATATACTTGTAACAACAGAAATCGCATATCACACTTGATGAGAGTGTTGATATATGGCACTTTGTAAGGGTTGGTGGAGATATCCCCTTGTCTTAGAGATCAGCCTGGCAGAAGTGCTGAAATCAGTAATCGTTCATGTTGGACATGTTGGTTAAAATCGTAAGATATTGTAGGTAGCATGCAGGTAAAAAATTATAATGGAAGAACGGTGCTGATAAAAGTACAGCTGGTAAGAAAACCGGCTGTATTTTTTTGTCTGTTTGCGATATAATGGAAGAAAATGTAGAGGAGTGAATTTGTATGATAAGTTTTAGAAATGATTACAGTGAAGGTGCGTGTCCGGAAATTATCGAGGCACTTGTAGAATCCAATATGACACAACATGTAGGATATGGTGAAGATGAATGCTGTTTTGCAGCGAAGAAAGCAATCAAAGAAGTATTAGAGTATGAAGATTGTGATATCCATTTCTTAGTAGGGGGAACACAGGCAAATCTTACAGTGATCTCATCAATCCTGCGCCCTTATGAGGCAGTAATTGCAGTGGACAGTGGACATATCAATGTGCATGAAACAGGTTCTATTGAAGCGACTGGTCATAAAGTTGTGATTGCAGATGGAAATGATGGAAAGTTAAGTGTTGAAGGTATACGTAAAGCAGTAAAAAAACATGAAGATGAACATATGGTAAAACCAGCCATGATTTATATTTCCAATGCGACAGAAATTGGAACGATTTATCATAAAGAAGAATTACAGGCATTACGTGATGTTTGTGATGAACTTGGATTATATCTGTTTATGGATGGCGCAAGACTTGGTGCCGCATTAACAGCAGAGGATAACGATGTAGAATTTGATGATTTATGCAAATATTGCGATGTTTTCTATATTGGTGGGACAAAGAATGGTGCCCTGTTTGGAGAAGCTGTTGTTATTGTGAATGATGATTTAAAAAAGAATTTCCGCTATATGATCAAACAGCGTGGTGGAATGCTGGCAAAAGGGTGGCTGTTGGGAACACAGTTTCAGGTTCTGTTTGAACAGGGATTATATTTGCCAAGTGCTAAGCATGCCAATGAATTAGCACAAAAAATGCAGTCAGAAATGAAAAAGCTTGGTGTATCTTTCTTTATTGAAACAACAACAAACCAGATTTTTCCGATTTTAGATAATCAGTTGATTGAAAAATTACAAAAAGATTATGCATTTCAGGTATGGGAAGAAATGGATGAACATACGACTGCCATGCGTTTTGTGACATCGTGGGCAACAAAACAAGAAGATGTGGATGCCTTTTTAGCTGATTTTACAAAACTGGTCAAAGGCTAATCTATGCAGAAAAAATATTTTTTCTTTGATATTGACGGCACACTTACTAGCGTAAAAAACGGATTGGTGCCAAATAGTACAAAAAAAGCGGTTCAATTAGCGAAGCAACAAGGACATTTTGTTGCTATTGCGACAGGACGCCCTTATTATTTCACGAAAGCAGTCGCTGAAGAAGTAGGTATTGAACATTTGGTCTGTAATGGTGGAAATGATTTATATGTAAATCATGAGTGTATCCGGCATACATCATTAGATCGTGCATTTAGTTTGGCAGTCATTGATGAATGTCTGAAAAAAGATATCAGTTTTTGTGTTTCCGTGGAGGATTCCTTAAAACGCATTACCCACAATGATCGCTTCACAAAGGATCTGTATGGAGATCCATGTATTGGTGATTTAGAAATCATTGAGAATATCGATTATCATCAGTTTCCTCAATTTGAACGTATCATCATCGCAATGCCTGCAGGCAGGGAAAAGACACTGGATGTTTTTCAAAAATATCCTTTGCCCATGCGTTATCATCCCAATTCCTGTATCATAGAGCCTGATCATAAAGATGAAGGTATTCGAGATATGATAAAACAGCTAAAAGGAAAGCATGAAGATGTGGTTGTATTTGGAGATGGCAGAAATGATATAAAGATGTTTCAGGTGGCAGCTTTTTCGATTGCAATGGGAAATGCCATTGATGAAGTAAAGAATGTTGCAGATTATGTCACAAAAGACAGTGATCAGGATGGCATTTATGAAGCAATGAAACATTTTGGATGGATATAGGAATGTCATAATGAATTCTTTTTGATGATATCCAAAGATTTATTCATATTTATATGAGGAAGTAAAACAATATCTATGAAAAAAGACGGTGTATCAAACATCGTCTTTATTCTTCGAATAAGAAAGGAAGCGCAATTGGTAATTCTTTTTCCCAGCTTGCCTCATTATGTTTCCCTTTGATGTGCTGATAAGGGAAAACATCAGCGCCTTTTTGTAGTAATTGCTGTGTGATATAAAGATTTCGATCAGTACCATAAGCAAGTGCTGTCTTTGAACGAAATTCATCTGTTCCCCAAGATAGGAAAATGCGACTTTCCTTTAAGCTACAGGCATGCAATTCCTTTTTTAAATCTTCCATGACAGGATATAAAAAACTTGAAAAACAACCTGCCATAGAGAATGTATCGTTATGATGAAGAATAGTATAAAGTGCCATTAAACCACCCATACTGCTGCCGGCGATACCGGTATAAGAACGGCTTTTCTTTGTACGATACGTACTGTCAATCCATGGCTTTAATTCATGTACGACCCATTCCATCAATTGATCACCACGACCATGAATATGTCCAATATACGCATCTTCAAAATCATAAGGAGAAAATTCTTCCAATCGCATATTGCCTTCATGATTGCATTCAATTCCAACAACGATGATATCCATATTCTGAGAATCCAGATAATCAGCTAAACCCCAGCTTTTACCATAGGTGGCATCTTCATCAAAAAACAGATTATGTCCATCATACATATACAAAACAGGATATTTCTTCCTGCCCTTTGGATATCCCTTCGGCGTATAGATATGCAGCATACGCATTGTATCGAAACAGGAAATAGAAACCTCTTTTTTTTCAACCATTTTATTCACCTCAAATAACATTGTTGTAATTATACCACAAGATAAAAGATCAGTAACATAAAATTTTCTTATACTTTGATAAAGCATCATCATTGTTTCAAAGTTTGGGGTATGCTATAGTGTATGTGTGAGGTGATAAGGATATGAAAAAGATTACCATGATGTATTTAAAAGGCTGTCCATATTGTAAACAGGCAATGAACTGGATGGAGGAATTGAAACAGGAGCAGCCGGTTTATCAGAATATAAATATTACATATATTGAAGAAAGTGAACAGCCACAACTGGCTGATACATTGGATTACTGGTATGTGCCAACGTATTTTGTGGATGGTATCAAAAAACATGAAGGCGCAGCCACAAAAGATAAAATTAAAGCTGTATTTGATGCTGCTTTATAATAAAACAAGAGATTTCAAAAAATGATTATCTGTAAATCATTTTTGAAATCTCTTTTTACGATCTGTGAAAGCAGAAATCTATTCGATATCTGCTTTTGTTTCTTCTGCATAATGCAGGAATAATAATACATCTTTTTCGCTAGGGAAACGAGCAACGATGACTTCATCGCCCATTGCAGAAGCCAACGCTTCAGGTAATCTTTGTATCATTAAAATATTTGCGTTATAGGCAGCTTTGATATCTTCAATGCTGTGTGCATATGCTATTTGATCTCTTCGCCCGATAAAGCAGCTGGAATATTTACGCTCAAAGTGATAGTGGATTGCATCATGTACGATCATATCTGCCCATAGCTGGTAAACATTTACATCATTAGCATAATTGATCATGTCAGGTAAAAATCCTCCTGGTGGTCGCATATTAACCTCCAAGCCAATGATATCGCCTTGTTTTCCTACGTTTGGCTGATCTTCTAATAAACGGAAGAACTCAAAGTGGAAGAAACGATTTCTTGTATCAAATGCCTTTACTGCACGTGTACCAGCATCCAGAATATCATCAGGAATCGTCTTATAAGAATAGCATCCAATGCTTTTATGTTCATTGACTGCATCCATGATACTTTCGGTATATTGATGTGATGTCATAAACAGGATATCTTTTTGACTGTTGGCGATGCCATCAAATGAGAAACAGATACCTTTGATATATTCTTCCATCAGATATGGTTCATTCATCGGATGAGCAAAGAATGCCTTGATTTCATCTTCATTCTTTAACTTATACGTGTGATTGGCACCAACACCGACATTGGGTTTGATAATGATTGGATAACCTACCATATTCGCAAATGCGATGGCATGGGCTTCATCACTTGCCATTTCATAACGGGCAGTCTTGATTCCAGCTTTCGCATAATATTCTTTCATTTTGATTTTGCTTTGGTATTCATCAATATGATCGATCGTAATTCCATGCTGTATATTAAAATCTTTACGTAATCGTGCATCCAGGGAAAGCCAGTATTCATTGTTAGATTCAATCCAGTCGATTCTTCCATGTTTATGAATGAAACAGGCAACACCGCGCATGACTTCATCATAATTTTCCAGTGAGGAAACTTGATAATAGTCATTGATCGAGTTTTTCAGATTGGTTGTCAGATTGGCATAAGCGGTATCGCCAATGGCAAGTACATTTACGCCGTTGTTTTTTAATCCCTGACAAAACAGCCAGTAGCTTTCAGGAAAATTAGGGGATATAAAAATAAAATTCATAGAAAGCACCTCCTTACTAAGATTGTAAGCGAACCAAAATTGAATGTCAAAGTCTTTCTGCTGAAACAATGAAACAAATTGTTTTGAAATAATTTACAGAAATTATGAAAATAATGTAATTTTGTGTTGACAAGTCATTTTCAAAGGAGTATGATGTAACCATAAATCGTGGAAAGAGAGAGTATTCCTAAATGGAAAGCAAAGCGAGTCGGGGATTGGTGAAAGCCTGAAGGGAAGCTTAGGAAGAAACGCACTCTGGAGAGCCTGTGGGAAACAAGTATCACAGGACGCATGTTTCAGCGTTATGAAAAAGAGGTCATGAAAACATGGCAACTAGAGTGGTACCGCGTAAGGTGAAGCAACTATACGTCTCTGGATATATTTATCCAGGGGCGTTTTTTATATCACCACTCATGAAACTGAAAGATGTTTGATAAACAAAAAAAGAGAAAGAAAGAGGTTGAAGAACATGAAAAAAGAAGACATTAAGAAAGTAATACTTGCATATTCTGGAGGACTTGATACATCAATTATCATTCCTTGGCTGAAAGAAAACTACAACAACTGTGAAGTTGTAGCAGTATCTGCCGATGTTGGACAGGAATCAGAATTAGATGGTCTGGAAGAAAAAGCGATTGCAACAGGTGCCAGCAAGCTGTATATTCTAGATTTAAAAGATGAATTCGTTGAAGATTATATCTATCCATGTATGAAAGCCAATGCAGTTTATGAAGGTGTTTATCTGTTAGGTACAGCATTCGCAAGACCTTTGATTGGTCAAAAACTTGTGGAAATCGCATTAAAAGAAGGTGCAGATGCCATCTGTCATGGATGTACAGGGAAAGGAAATGACCAGGTACGTTTTGAATTAGCAATCAAAGCATTTGCTCCTGATATGCCAATCATCGCACCATGGCGTGAATGGGATATCAAATCAAGAGATGAAGAAATCGATTATGCAGAAAGTCACAACATTCCATTAAAAATCAACAGAGAAACTAACTACTCTAAAGATAAGAACTTATGGCACTTAAGCCACGAAGGATTGGATTTAGAAGATCCTATGAATGAACCAATGTATGATAAGATTTTAGAAATGGGTGTTACACCTGAAAAAGCACCAGATACACCAACTTATATTACATTAACATTTGAAAAAGGTATTCCTGTGGCATTAAATGGTGAAAAACTTGGCGGACAGGCCATGGTGAAAAAATTAAATGAAATCGGTGGTGCTAATGGTATCGGTATTATCGATATGGTAGAAAACAGACTTGTTGGTATGAAATCACGTGGTGTATATGAAACTCCAGGTGGAACAATTCTTTATAAGGCACATGAGCTGTTAGAAACCATCTGTCTGGATAAAGCAACACAGCACTACAAACAAGGCGTTGCTCAGAAATTTGGTGAACTGTTGTATGATGGACAATGGTTTACACCATTAAGAGAAGCATTAAGTGCATTTGTGGATAAAACAAGTGAAACTGTAACTGGAGAAGTAAAATTAAAACTTTATAAAGGAAATATCATTCCTGCAGGTATGAATAGTCCTTATACTTTATACTCTGAACAAATCGCAAGTTTTGGAGAAGATGACTCTTATGATCAAAATGATTCTGCAGGCTTCATTAATCTATATGGTCTACCTATCAAGGTAAAAGCCCAGATGGATGCGAAAACTAAAAAATAGGAGCTTTTAATGACAATCACAAAGATGTGTATGGATGACTATGAAGGTGTATATCAGTTATGGATATCTACTCCGGGGATGGGATTAAATGATGTAGATGATTCTTATGAAGGAATAAAAACTTTCTTATTAAGAAATCCCAATACTTGTTTCATCGCAAAAGATAACGAAAAAATCGTTGGTGTGATCATGAGTGGACATGATGGTAGAAGAGGTTTTATCTATCATACTGCAGTTGCTACATCATATCGTCATCAAGGAATCGCTTCTTCATTAACAAAACATGCTTGTGATGCTTTGAGAAATGAAGGAATAAATAAAGTAGCATTGGTCGTTTTTAAAACGAACGAAACCGGAAATGGTTTCTGGCAGCAACAGGGATTTTATATCCGGGAAGATTTAAATTATCGAAATAAAGCTTTGGTGGATCTGGTCAGATTAGATACCTGATCCACTAATCAAAATAAAGGAGGAGCACAGCATGAGTTTATGGGACGCAAGATTTAAGAAGGCCGCAGATCAAAGATTGAATGATTTTAATTCCAGTATTTCCGTTGATCATCGTATGTATGCACAGGATATCAAAGGTAGTATTGCCCATGCACATATGTTGGGAAAACAGGGAATTATTTCTATGGAGGATGCACAGGCAATTGAAGAAGGTCTGTTAAGCATCAAAAAGGATATTGAAGATGGAACGTTATTGATTGATCCTATGGCAGAAGATATTCATATGTTTATGGAAAGTGAATTAACAAAGCGTATTCATGATGCTGGAAAACGTCTTCATACAGCACGTTCACGTAATGATCAGGTAGCACTTGATACACGTTTATATACAAGTGATGCTATTGATGAAGTGATTGAAAATATTAAAGATCTGATTCAGGTGATTGTTGATAAAGCAAGTGAACATACAGAAACGATCATGCCAGGATACACCCATCTACAAAGAGCGCAGCCAATTACATTTGCGCACCATATCATGGCTTATGCGGAAATGTTTCTACGTGATATTGAGCGATTAAAAGAAGCAAAGAAACGAGTGGAAGTACTACCACTTGGCAGTGGCGCACTTGCGACAACAACCTATCCCATTAATCGTGATATGGTATGTGAAGAACTTGGCTTTCAATCTGTATCCATGAATTCACTGGATGGTGTCAGTGATCGTGATTTCTGTATTGAAACGGCAAGTGATTTGTCTATGGTCATGATGCATTTATCAAGATTCAGTGAAGAAATCATTTTATGGTGTTCTTGGGAATATAAATTTATGGAATTGGATGATGCATTTGCGACTGGCAGTTCTATTATGCCACAGAAGAAAAATCCAGATGTAGCGGAATTGATTCGTGGTAAAACTGGACGTGTATATGGGAATCTAACAACTTTATTAACGATGATGAAGGGGATTCCTTTGGCATACAATAAAGATATGCAGGAAGATAAAGAAGCTTTGTTTGATGCAATCGATACTGTGAATTTGTGTTTAACAACCTTTACACCAATGCTGGAAACATCACGTATCTTAAAAGATAATATGCGTAATGCAGCTAGTAAAGGATTTATCAATGCGACAGATTGTGCGGATTATCTAACGAAGAAAGGTATGCCGTTTCGTGATGCCTATCGCTGTATCGGTGCGCTAGTCAGCTATTGTCAAGATCATAATCAAACATTGGAAACATTAAGTTTAGAAGAATACAAACAGGTAAATGAGCTGTTTGAAGAAGATATATTTGAAGCAATCAGCCTGGATACATGTGTCAATATGCGTGTGGTCAAGGGAGGACCGGCACCGCAAACTGTGAAGGCACACATCGAACAGGTAAAAACAAAGTTGGGAGAAATGTAAGATGAAGAAGATACAGGCAGGAGTAATTGGAGCAAGTGGCTATGCTGGAGCAGAATTGGTTCGTTTATTATGGAATCATCCTATGGTGGAAGTAAGTGGCATCAGTTCTAAATCATATACCGGACAAAAGATTAGTGATTTATATCCTGGCTTTTATCAAATATGTGATATGGTATTTCAGGATGAAGACAGTGTCATTGCGGCAAGTGATGTCGTATTTGCCTCACTTCCTCATGGTTTAAGTGAAAAACTAGCACGTAAATGTTTTGATGCCGATAAAATATTTATCGATTTAGGGGCGGACTTTCGTTTGGATAAAGAAGAAGATTATGCGATGTGGTATGGATTGGATTATCATGATCCTGCGTTGCATAAGGAAAGTGTTTATGGATTGCCTGAATTATTCCGAGATGATATCAAAGGGAAAAAAATCATTGGGAATCCAGGCTGTTATCCAACAAGTGTGGCACTTGGCTTAGCGCCAATCATGAAAGCAAAACTTGCGGATTGCAAGCATATCATCATTGATTCAAAAAGCGGTACAACAGGTTCAGGAAAAAGTTTAAGTGAAGCGACGCATTTTCCACGTTGTAATGAATCTTTTGCGCCTTATAAAATCGCATCTCATCGTCATACACCAGAGATTGAACAAACATTATCTAGATTGTGCGATGAGGATGTATTGATCAATTTTACTCCACATTTACTTCCAATCAATCGTGGAATCATTTCTACGATGTATGTGGATTTAAAAGAAACGATGAAGGTGGAAGAGCTTCATGTCTTATATGAACAATTTTACGCAAATGAACAGTTTGTCCGTGTCCTTCCTTTAGGAAAAACGGCAGACTTAAAGTATATCAAATATTCAAATTATTGCGATGTATCCATCCATTTGGATGAAAGAAGCAATCGGGCAATTATTGTATCTGCCATAGATAATATGGTAAAAGGTGCGGCAGGACAGGCAATTCAGAATATGAATATCCTGTTTGATTTAGATGAAGGTATGGGGTTAAAGATGGTAGCGCCATCCTTCTAGGAAAGGAATGGGAAATTATGAGTCAATATAGGAAGAACGGTATCTGTTTTCCAAAAGGGTTTAAAGCCAATGGAATTCATTGTGGTATCCGTAAAAATAAAACAAAGAAAGATTTAAGTGTTATCTATAGTGAAGTCGTGGCAAATGCTGCCGCTACGTATACACAAAACAAGGTCAAAGGGGCACCCATCTTTGTGACCAAAGAACATTTAAAAGATGGACTTGCACAGGCGATGATCTGTAACAGTGGAAATGCCAATACTTGTAATGCCAATGGGGTAGAAATCGCCAACGGCATGAGTGAACTTTGTGCGAAAGCACTTGGTATTAAAGCAGAGGATATTATTGTCGCAAGTACGGGTGTCATTGGAGAACCGATGAGCATGGATCCATTTGTTCAGCATATGGATGAATTATGCGCAGGTATCTCTGATCAAAAGGGAAGTGATGCTTGTGAAGGCATTATGACAACGGATACTTTCAAGAAAGAATTCTGTACAGAATTTATGATTGATGGTGTCACATGCCGTATTGGTGGTATGGCGAAAGGCAGTGGCATGATCCATCCCAATATGGCAACGATGTTAGCCTTTTTAACAAGTGATGTGGCAATCACATCTGAATTGTTAGATGAAGTGGTTCATGAAGTTGTCAATGATACCTTTAATATGGTAAGTGTGGATGGAGATACTTCCACCAATGATATGTTGTGTATCATGGCCAATGGTATGGCGAAAAATAAAGTAATTGATGAAAAAAATGAAGCATATGAAGCTTTCAAAGCTGCTTTAATGGATATCTGTGTAGATATTTCAAGAAACATTGCAAAAGATGGAGAAGGTGCAAGCAAGCTGTTGACATGTATTGTACAACAGGCACCAGATATTACTTGTGCAAAAAAAGTTGCGAAAAGTGTTATCACCAGTTCATTATTCAAAGCAGCAATGTTTGGGAAAGATGCCAACTGGGGAAGAATTTTATGTGCAATCGGCTATACGGATGCAATCTTTGATGTAGATAAAATCGATGTAACATTGTCCAGTGAAGCTGGAGAACTTCCGGTTTGTGTAAATGGCAGTGGCTGTGGTTTTGATGAAGACCATGCCGCTAATGTGTTAGAAGAAGATGAAATCGATATACTCATCGATATGCATCAGGGTGAAGGATATGCAACAGCATGGGGTTGTGATTTAACGTATGATTATGTAAAAATCAATGGAGATTATCGTACGTAAAAGAAAGAGGGAAAACGATATGAAAATTGATGCAATACAGAAAGCGGAGATCTTAAGCAAGGCACTTCCATTCATACAAAAATACAGTGGAAAGATTGTTGTGGTAAAGTATGGCGGCAATGCTATGAAAAATGAAGAACTGAAACAAAATGTGATTACAGACATCGTATTACTTTCAGAAATCGGTATCCATGTTGTATTGGTACATGGTGGAGGTCCTGAAATCAATAAGATGCTTGGCAAGATTGGAAAAGAATCAAAATTTGTGAACGGACTTCGTTATACAGATGATGAAACCATGGATATTGTTCAGATGGTACTGGCAGGGAAAACCAATAAAGACTTAGTATCTTTGATCAATCAAAAAGGTGCGAAAGCAGTCGGCATCTGTGGTATGGACGCAAATGTGATCACAGCGAAAAAACTTCCTGGAGATGATTTAGGCTATGTTGGTGCGATTACTGGCGTCAATCCACAATTAATATTAGATGTAATTGAAAAAGGTTATATCCCGGTTGTCGCAAGTGTAGGATGTGATACAAATGGGCATTCTTATAATATCAATGCGGATACTGCAGCTGCCAGTGTGGCAGGTTGTTTGGGCGCAGAAAATATGATTTTAGTCAGCGATATTCCAGGAGTACTACGTGATCCAAAAGATGAAACATCTTTGATTCAAAAGATTTATGTAGAAGACATCCATTATTTAAAGGATGCCGGTATCATCAGTGGCGGTATGATTCCAAAAGTGGAATGTTGTGAAACAGCAATCACCCATTCCGTAAAGAAAGCCGTTATCATTGATGGACGTGTTCCACACTCCTTATTGATTGAAATATTATCTGAAGAAGGTATTGGAACGATGTTTGAAAAGAAAGAGGGATAGACATGAGTCAGATAAAAGCGAATGATAATGCATATATTGCACACACCTATGGTAGATTTGATATTGTACTGACACATGGCTCTGGTGCATTGTTGTATGATGAAAATGAAAAAGAATATATTGATATGACAGCCGGTATTGGTGTAAATTGCCTGGGATTTGGCAATGAGGAATGGGTAAAGGCAGTATGTGAACAGGCTACTAGCCTGCAACATGTATCTAACTTATATTACTCAAAACCTGATACACAGGTCGCAGAAAAATTGTGTAATATGACACATTTTTCTAAAATGTTTTTTGCGAACAGTGGGGCAGAGGCAAATGAAGGTGCAATTAAGGTTGCCAGAAAGTATGCCAGTGATAAATATGGACAAAAAAACTATGAAATATTGACACTTGTAAATTCTTTCCATGGACGTACGATCACGACCCTCTCAGCTACAGGTCAGGATCATTTCCATCAGCATTTTGATCCCTTTACACCAGGCTTTGTTCATGCAAATGCCAATGATATTGAAGATGTCAAATCAAAAATCAATAAAAACACCTGTGCCATCATGATGGAGCTGATACAGGGAGAAGGCGGCGTTTTGCCATTAGATTATGACTTCGTAAAGGAAGTCGCAGAAATCTGTCAACAAAATGATATTTTACTCATCATTGATGAGGTACAGACTGGAATAGGAAGATGTGGCAGTTTATATGCATATGAACAATTTGATATCCAGCCGGATATCGTCACAACAGCCAAAGGCTTAGGCAATGGATTGCCAATTGGCGGTGTATTGTTGAATGATAAAGTAAAAGATGTTTTTGGTCCTGGGGATCATGGCACAACGTTTGGTGGAAATCCTGTCGCATGTGCTGGGGCTAACGTTGTTTTATCCCATATGAATCAGGAATTATTTGATGAAGTAAAACGCAAAGGGGAATATATCAAGAAACGTGCTTTACAAATGCCACATGTCATTGGTGTAAATGGTTTGGGATTGATGCGTGGTATCGTATTAGATGGTATAAGTGCCATAGATGTTGTACGTGCATGTATTGATTCAGGCTTATTGCTTTTGACCGCAAAGGATAAAGTAAGAATGCTGCCACCACTCATTATTACAGATGAACAATTAGAAAAAGCTTGTGATATACTGGAAGAAGTATTAAAGGCATGGTAATATAAAAGAAAGAAACCAAAGGAGGAGCGTAAATGAAACATTTACTGACGCTGGCAGATTTAACAAAAGAAGAATTATATGACTTGCTGGATCTGGCAGATCAATTAAAAAAAGAAGTAAAAGAAGGCGTATTTACCCCATATCTGAAAAATAAGGTACTGGGCATGATTTTTACGAAATCATCCACAAGAACACGTGTTTCATTTGAAGTTGGTATGAAACAATTAGGTGGTCAGGGAATCTATTTAAATGCCAATGATATGCAGTTAGGCAGAGGAGAACCAATCAAAGATACCGCCCGTGTATTAAGCCGTTATCTGGATGGTATTATGATTCGTACCTATAAACAAAGTGATTTGGAAGAATTGGCTGAATATGGAAGTATTCCTATTATCAATGGATTAACTGATTATGTGCATCCATGTCAGGTGCTTGCGGATCTACAGACAATTCGTGAACATAAAGGAAAACTGGAAGGTTTAAAGATGTGCTTTATCGGCGCAGGCAATAATATGGCGAATTCATTGATCAATGGTGGTATTTTAGCAGGTATGGAAGTCGCATGTGCATGCCCATTAGAATATTTACCAGATGAAAAAATTGTAGAGCGTGCCAAAGCAACCGGACGTTTTATCTTGACACAGGATGTGTTAGAAGCTGCGAAGGATGCAGATGTGCTTGTGACAGATGTATGGGCCAGTATGGGTGAAGAAGGCGAAGCAGAAACAAGAAAGAAAATCTTTGGCGGCAAATATCAAATCAATGATGCCGTTATGGAAGTCGCAAAACCTGATGCGATGGTACAGCACTGTTTACCAGCCCATCGTGAAGAAGAAATCACAGAGAAAGTATTTGAAGCACACGCAGATGAAATCTTTGATGAAGCAGAAAATCGTCTGCATGCTCAAAAAGCAGTATTGGTTCGTTTATTAGGTGAGTAATAACTCACCTTTTCACATATGTAAGGAAAGCAGGTGACGTATGAAAAAAGCATTTCTTTGTGTATTATTGATTTTATTATGTGGATGCTCTACTTCTACATCAAATAGTAAACAGCCAGAAGATCACAATGCCGCATATTGTGATGATTCCAAGGGTTGTGGCTTTGGGGAAAAGGCAGATATGAGTGGATATGAAAACTTTGATACCAAAAACAGTATGTTTGAAGAAAGTGACATGGCACACTTATTAACAGCAATTAAAGAAAAGAAAAGCGGTATCTTTTATTTGGGATATCCAAAATGTCCATGGTGTATAGAGGCAATTCCTGTATTAAATGATATAGCTAAAAAGCATAATCAATCGATTGCTTATGTAAGAACTAGAGATGATGATTCTGAATTGATTTATACGCCTGATCAGAAAAAAGAACTAATTTCTTATGCCAGCACTTATATGAATCAGGATGATGAGGGAGAATATCAAATTTATGTACCATTTGTGTTAGTCATAAAAGATGGCAAAGTGGTCGCAGGACATGTTGGTACAGTCGATGGACATGATGCTCATGAACGTAAGATGAATGAGCAGGAGAAAAAAGATTTACAGAGCATTTATGAAGATATGTTTCAAAAGCTAAAATAAAAACTCAGTCACAGCTGAGTTTTCATTTTATTCACAAAATGTAATTTCTCCATCATGTAATGATGAAATTCTTGCCTGTGCATATACCTGATAGCCCTGTGCTTCCACTTTTGCACGACCATCCTGAAATGCTTTTTCAATGACGATGCCAATGCCTTCCACAGTAGCATTTGCCTGTTTGATCAAATCAATCGCACCAAGACATGCTTCTCCATTGGCCATAAAATCATCAATCAGTAAGACATGATCATTTTCATTCAGATATTTTTTTGAACAGCTGATCTGATAATCAATATCCTTTGTGAATGAATGGATCTTTGTCTGATATAATGCATCTTTTAAAATCTTGCTGGTACTTTTCTTAAAATATACAACTGGTACGTTTAATAAATAACCTAAGAAAACAGAAGGGGCAATCCCGCTTGTTTCAATGGTAACGATCTTATTGATGTTTTTATCTTTGAAATGCTCTTTTAAATCCTTTGCCAGCTCCATCATAAACATTGGATCAATCTGATGATTCAAAAAAGCATCTACCTTTAAGATATCCTCACCAAGGGCTTCGCCATGTTCCAGTATATATCTTTCTAACTCTTTCATTTTTTGTTCACCTCATGCTAGTTTTTATTGACTTGTTTATTTTACCATAATTTTAAAACGGCACAAGAGGGAAGTAAGATATTTCAAAAGAATTTGGAAAAAAGGCCCAAAAGTGTTACAAAACAGCATGGAAAAGGGCTGGATTACTTGCAAAATAAGAAAATGTTTTGTATCATTAAACCCATGTGAGGTGTATTTTTATATGAAAAAGATGTATGCCAATTTGATGCTGGTATCGGTAACCATCATATGGGGTGGCGGGTTTATCGCAACAGCAGAGGCATTAGATAGTGTTTCTCCATTTTATGTGATGATGATTCGTTTTATGGGTGCCAGTATCCTACCCATTATGATCAGTTTTCCTAAATTAAAACGATTAAACAGAAAAGATATAAAGCATGGAATCATAGCTGGTGTATTTTTATTTTTCGCATTTGCTTTTCAGACCTTTGGTTTACAATATTCTACGCCAAGCAAGAATGCATTTCTTACAGCCACCAACGTGGTGTTTGTACCTTATTTATTATGGCTCTTATGGAAACGTAAACCTAATCGCAAGGAAATCATTGCTTCTATCGTGTGCTTGTTTGGTATAGCACTTTTAACGTTAAAAAAAGAGGCAATGATGTTGACTTATGGGGATTTGTTATCCTTGATCTGTGCGTTGTTTTTTGCTTTGCATATCATTGCATTGGAACGATACAGTGCCCATATAGATGCCATTGCCATGACAGCAATGCAGATGTTAACAGCAGGAATCCTATCTACGATTTGTGCCCTGTGCTTTGAGGCACCACCAGCAAGCTGGAATGCCAGTGCAATCGGCAATATCGCATATTTGATTTTTGTATCAACGTTGCTGGCATATTTGATTCAGACCTATGCCCAAAAATTTACGACAGCAAATACGGCAAGTCTGATTTTATCCATGGAAGCCTTGTTTGCGTCAATCTTTTCTTTCCTTATTTTACATGAAGTCATGTCTGTGCAAATGATCATTGGCGCCGTTTTCATATTCGCCAGTATCCTTTATATAGAATATCAGCCAAAGAAAACTATAAAAAAGCAGCAAATTTAGAAATGTTGCTTTTTTTGTATAATTTTCTATGCTATAATTGACTTGCTAAAAAATACACAAGTTAGGGTTGTGTAAGAAAAGAGGAGGAAATTATGTCATTATTTGATCACGAAGCCAGACAGTTTAAATTCGATGTACTAAAAGAAGTTAGTAAGCGCGCATTTGAAGGTAAACTGAATGAAGACGTATGCGATGAGGTAGCAAATCTGTTGATTCCGGGCAAACATGCAGATTTCCGCTGCTGTATCTATAAGGAAAAGGAAATTATCCGTGAACGTACACGTATGGCGATGGGCAAGCCACCGGTACCAGTAGAAAACAACAACGAACGTCAGATTGTTCGTGTGTTAGAAGCAGCTTGTGATGGATGTAGTATCCACAAGATTCAGGTAACAGACAACTGCCGTAAATGTATGGCAAAAGCATGTTTATCCGCATGTAAATTTGATGCGATCAAGATGGGAAATGACCGCGCATTTATCGATTATGACAAATGTAAAGAATGTGGCGCATGTAAGAATGCATGTCCATTTAATGCAATCGTTGAAACACAGCGTCCATGTATGAAGAGCTGTCCAGTAGATGCAATCAGTATGGATGAACACAATTATGCAGTCATCGATGAAGAAAAATGTATCAACTGTGGCGCATGTCAGGCAAAATGTCCATTTGGGGCAATTGAAGATATGAGCTGGATGGTACCAGTGATTGATGAATTGAATAAAGGTACAAAAATGTACGCCATCTTTGCGCCTGCTATTCAGGGACAGTTTGACAATGCGACACTTCCACAGATTATGGAAAGTATCCGTATGTTAGGCTTTGAAGAAGTATACGAAGCAGCAATCGGTGCCGATGCTGTTGCATGGTATGAAAAACAAGATGCTATCGCACATAAAAAAGAAGGAAAGAAGATCACAACGTCATGTTGTCCTGCTTTTGTCAATATGGCAAAACAGCACTTCCCAACAGTATATGAAGCAAACGTATCTCACATGGTAAGTCCAATGGTGGCAATTACAAGATATTTAAAACATAACCACCCAGAAGCAAAAGTTGTATTTATCGGACCATGTGTTGCGAAAAAACAGGAAACTTTAGATACAGAAGTAGATTATTGCTTAACATTTGAAGAATTAGGTGCAATGTTTGTATCTAAGAATATTTCCGCTGAAAATGTAACACCAAGAGAAAGCGATACAGCAAGTCTTTATGCACGTAACTTCTCTATTGGAGGCGGTGTATCCAAAGCAGTTGCACAGGCAGCTGGAGAATGTGGCGATGAAGAAACACTTGTTGCACAATATGCAGATGGAAGCTTAGAATGTAAGAAAGCACTGCTGATGATGAAGGTCAATCGCTTCAATGCAGATATCTTAGAAGGCATGGCATGTACTGGTGGATGTATTTGTGGTCCTGCAACTATTGAAAGTGCACCAAAAGCAAAAGCTCGTATGGCAAAAGAAAATGTAGCAATCAAAGATAAAACAATTGCTTCTACATTAGAAACATTTGATTTCTCAGATATTGATTTACACAGATAAAAATTAAGGGAGAACAAGTTTTCTCCCTTGTTTTATAGAGGATAGCAATATTGATTCATAAACTCTATATGGATTCAAATGAGAATGTAAAATCATCGTAATTTCGACATATTCTGCGATATTATGAGCATATACTCTATCTTAGGTGATGAAGATGGTAACATTTTATGCAGTACATTCAAAGTTTTTTCCAACCTTTTCGAAACATCCGGATATCATGAATAAAGTCAATACACTATCGTATACACAACGTTCCATGATGTTGGATCAAATAAAAAAAGATGAAATCAGAAACAGTGCTTTATCCTTTTTTGAAGAACCGGTCTATGAAGAAGGGGACGATTTATTATTACAAATGCATCCAAAATGTGCATGTCGTATCCATTTACAAAATGGAATTGTATACGCAGATACATTAAAGAACCCGTTTTTAGAACTATTGATGCGTATCTATCCCTGCCATATCATGGAAGTTAGCGAATAAAAGCAAAAAAGTGTTGTAAAGTGCGCATAAAAATAGTAAAATGTATACAGCGTTAGGAGGAATCAGAAGATGAATTTTTTAACTTCTATTATGTATGTGCTTCTTGGTTTAGTAGTAGGAGGTTTTTTAGGATTTTATTTCACAAGAAAGAAATTTGAGAAAGAATTGAAGGAAAACCCACCAATTAATGAGAAGATGATTCGCGCAATGTTCCTGCAGATGGGAAGAAAGCCTAGTGAAGCCCAGATTAAGCAGATTATGAAATCAGTTAACTCAAACCGTTAAAAAAAACACGAGTGTATCATTCGTGTTTTCTTTTACATTTTTGTAAGATAAAGGCTTGTTGTATAACACTTGTGTAAGATTACTTATTTTGAAAAAAATTATGTTATAATGGTCACAGGAATGGTGATAAGATGAAAATTATAAAAAGAATCCTGCTGCTGTTTCTGGTAGCACTGTTAACATTAGGTATCCTGTTTGTGGGTGTAGGATATGTCAATTATAAGAAAGCTGTATCGGATGTATCCATTGAAGAAAAGGTGAAAGAAATACGAGAAAAGCCTGACTATGTGAAAACAAAAGATATCAGTCCAACACTGATTCAGGCAACAATCTCCATTGAAGATCATCGCTTTTATCAGCATAAAGGTGTTGATTATCGTTCTTTGGCTCGTGCACTTGTGAACAACATCTTTGCCAGCGGTATTGTTGGTGGAGGCTCTACGATTACACAGCAGCTCGCAAAAAATCTATATTTCGATTATCAGCCATCATATCTTCGTAAAATGAGTGAAATCTTTTTAGCGTATGATCTGGAAGCTGAGCTGTCAAAAGAGGAAATTTTAGAACTTTATGTAAATGTTATCAATTATGGGGATAATCACATGGGTATCTATCAGGCAAGCATGGGGTATTTTGGGAAAACACCAGATCAGTTGACATTGGATGAAGCAAGTCTTTTGGCTGGATTGCCACAATCACCAAGCAACTATCAGCTGAGCAATCATGAGGATGCCGCAAGAAAAAGACAGAAAATGGTATTATCTGCCATGGTACGTGAAAAACATATCTCACAACAGGATATGGATACAATCATCAGTAAATACTAAGTTTTTGTTGACAGAAACATATGCTTCTTTTACAATTATACATACGTGTAAAAGGAGAAGTTATGGAACAGAAAAGAGAAAAACTATCATCACGCATCGGCTTTATTTTCTTATCGGCTGGATGTGCTATTGGACTTGGAAATATATGGCGTTTCCCTTATGTAACAGGTAAATATGGGGGAGGCGCTTTTGTTCTGGTGTACCTGTTCTTTCTGATTATTTTAGGATTGCCAATTATGGTAATGGAATTTTCAGTAGGAAGAGCAAGTCGTCAAAGCGTCGCAAAAAGCTTTCAGGTATTGGAACCAAAAGGTAAAAAATGGCATCTATTTTCCTATATGGCCATGTTGGGAAATTATCTTTTGGTCATGTTTTATACAACCATCTCTGGATGGATGCTGGCATATTTTGTGAAGATGGCAAGTGGGGAATTTAATGGTATGAGTACACAGGCTGTAACACAAACCTTTGTGGACCTGCAGCAAAATCCTGCGGCATCTGTATTCTGGATGATCCTTGTGGTATGCATTGGATGCTTTGTGTGTGTTCTTGGATTACAAAACGGGGTAGAAAAAATTACCAAGGTCATGATGAGTCTATTGCTTGGTGTTATGATTGTTCTTGTTTTAAAATCTTTAAGTTTACCTGGTGCCATGGAAGGTATCAAATTCTATTTGATCCCTGATTTTGAACAGTTGATGAAAAATGGTATCTTTAATGCAGTCTACACAGCAATGGGACAGGCATTTTTTACCCTTAGCATTGGGATGGGTGGTATGGCAATTTTTGGCAGCTATATTGATAAAAAACGCTCATTGAGTGGGGAATCCTTAAATATCATGATTCTGGATACCTTTGTGGCAATCATGGCAGGCTTTATCATCTTTCCAGCCTGTATGTCTTTCGGCGTTGATGCAGGAAGTGGTCCTGGTCTTGTATTTGTGACACTACCCAATATCTTTAATGCCATGAGTAATGGCCGTATCTGGGGATCTTTATTTTTCATTTTTATGAACTTTGCGGCATTATCTACCATCATTGCTGTATTTGAAAATATCATTTCATTTGGGATAGATTTATTTGGATTCACAAGAAGAAAAAGCGTGCTTATCAATCTGTTGATTATTATTGCGGGCAGCATCCCTTGTGCCTTGGGCTTCAGTGTGTTATCTGGCTTTCAGCCATTTGGAGAAGGCAGTGCTGTGCTTGATTTGTTAGATTTTATGGTCAGCAACGTGATTATGCCGATTGGTTCTATCGTATTCTTGTTTTTTTGCACAAGACGTTATGGCTGGGGCTGGAAGGCTTTTATCAATGAGGCAAATGCTGGAGAAGGGTTGCGCTTTCCTGAAAAGACAAGATATTATGTTAGCTATATTCTGCCATTAATTGTTGTATTTATTTTCCTATTTGGTTTATGGGAAAAGCTGTTTGCGTAAAAGTGTAAAAAAGCACTTGCTTTATATACAGAAGACATGCTATAATCATAAAGGTTTTATACTTAGTCCACCGAGATTCCTCGACGGTTCACTCAGTATAGAACATCTATCAAAATAGGAGGAAAACATTATGTTATTAAAATCAGAAAAACAGGCGATCATGAAAGAATACGCACGCTTTGAAGGTGACACTGGTTCTCCAGAAGTACAGATTGCTGTATTAACTGCAAGAATCAACCAGTTAACAGAACACTTCAAAGAACACAAACACGATTATCATTCTCAAAGAGGTTTGATGAAAATGGTTGGACGTCGTAGAAATCTTTTGGCTTACCTGAAGAAAAAAGACTTAAACCGTTACAAAGAACTGATTACTCGTTTAGGATTACGTAAATAAGTCATGAAAAAGCTCGAAAGAGCTTTTTTTGTTTTTATTTTTGTTTCTTTCCTTAAAAAAGTATGATATCATTAAAAAGATGAAAAAATAAGAGGTGAAGATAGTGGCTAAACAAGTATTTCGTTTAGATTTCTGTGGTCGTGGGATCACAGTAGAAACAGGTGAAGTGGCAAAACAGGCCGGAGGGTCAGTTTTAGTAAGATATAACGATACCGTTGTATTATCTACGGCTACCGCCAGCAAACAGGCAAAAGAAGGGATTGACTTTTTCCCATTGACTGTTTCATTTGAAGAAAAGTTATATTCAGTAGGTAAGATTCCTGGTGGTTTCTTAAGAAGAGAAGGAAGACCAAGTGAACATGCGACATTGACTGCTCGTATGATTGACCGTCCAATCCGTCCATTATTTGCGGAAGGCTTCCGTAATGAGGTACAGGTTGTAAATACGGTATTATCTGTAGAACAGGAATGTTCTCCGGAAATGACAGCAATGTTTGGTGCATCTTTAGCACTATGTGTGTCTGATATCCCATTCAATGGACCAATCGCCGGTGTTGTTGTAGGTAGAATTGATGGAGAATATGTAATCAATCCTACACCAGAGCAACAGGAAAAAAGTGATATTCACTTAACCGTAGCTGGAACAAAATATGCTGTAAACATGGTAGAAGCTGGAGCAAAAGAAGTTAGTGAAGAAGCAATGCTTGGCGCCATCATGTTTGGACATGAACATATCAAACAACTGGTTGCTTTCCAGGAAGAAATTGCTGCAGCAGTCGGTAAAGAAAAAATGGAAGTAAAATTGTACACAGTGGATGAAGCGATTGATTCAGAAGTACGTGCTAATTTTGAAACAGCAATTCGTGAAGCTGTTTCTATTGAAAAGAAACTGGAACGTTATGGCAAAATCGATGAGTTAACAGAAGCTGCTGTTGCAATGTTTGAAGCAAAAGAATATGCAAGTGAAGCAGAGATGAACAAAGCAATTAAACAGGTAAAAGAAATCTGTCATGGTATTGAAGCTGATGAAGTTCGTCGACTGATCATTGAAGATAAGATTCGTCCAGATGGACGTAAGATTGATGAAATCCGTCCTTTGGATTCTCAGGTAGATATATTACCACGTGTGCATGGTAGTGCATTATTTACACGTGGAGAAACACAGGTATTAAGTGTAACTACACTTGGACCAATGAACGACAATCAGATTATTGATGACGTCACAGAAGTAGATAGTAAACGTTTCATGCATCATTACAATTTCCCTCCATATTCTGTTGGTGAAACAGGACGTATGGGAAATCCAGGACGTCGTGAAATCGGACATGGAGCATTGGGAGAAAGAGCACTTTCTCAGGTTCTTCCAAGTGAAGAAGAATTCCCATATACAATTCGTACAGTCGCAGAAGTATTAGAATCCAATGGTTCTAGTTCTCAGGCATCTATCTGTGCAGGCACAATGTCTTTAATGGCTGCCGGTGTTCCAATTAAAGCACCAGTTGCTGGTATCGCAATGGGTCTGATCATGAATGAAGAAACAGGTGCTTATACTGTATTGACAGATATTCAGGGTATGGAAGATCACTTCGGTGATATGGACTTTAAGGTTGCCGGTACAAGTGAAGGTATCACAGCATTACAGATGGATATCAAAGTAACTGGTATTACAGAAGCAGTATTCAAAGAAGCATTGGCACAGGCAAAAATTGCACGTGCACAGATTCTTGAAAATATGATGCAGGCAATTGAAAAACCAAGAGAAGATGTTGGCACTTATGCACCTAAGATTGAAATCCTGTATATCGATCCTGAAAAAATTCGTGAAGTTATTGGACAGAATGGTAAAGTTATCAACCAGATCATCGCAGACAGCAATGATGTGAAGATTGATATTGATGATGATGGAAAAGTAGTCATCTACCATATGGACCGTGCTTCCATCAACAAAGCAGCAGATATGATTCGTGATATCGTACGTGTTGCGAAAGTTGGAGATATATATGATGCAAAAGTTGTCAGAATTGAAAAATTTGGTGCATTCGTAAATCTGTTCCCTGGTACAGATGGATTATTACATATTTCCAAGATTGCACATGAACGTGTAGAAAAAGTGGAAGATGTATTAAATATCGGAGATACAGTAAAAGTTAAGGTTATGGAAATCGATGATCGTGGACGTGTAAATGTCAGCGCAAAAGCATTGCTACCAAAACCTAAAAAAGAAGAAAAGAAACCGGAAGAAAAAGCAGAAGAAGCACCAGCTTCTGAAGCATAAATCTTTGGATAAGTAGGAGGATATTGAAAAATGTCTTCCTTTTTTTATAACTTTTAAAAATTCACTGCATTGTAAATATTGAAAAATTATTGTATTATAAAATTGAATAAAGAGTAGCTGCCTATCAACATATCTTTCATAGAAATCAAAATCATGTTCATGTGTAATACGAGATAAAAATCGCAAAGAAAGGAAGAATGCACGATGAAGTAGAATAAATCATATGTATTACTAAGCATTATATGTGTTTTAATAGTAATTAGTTTGCTGTATATTTCTATGAAAAAAGAGCCGAAAGAAGTTACTTATTTACATGTAGATTATCCTCAATATGATCACGTAGAAGATGTTGTAAATGCGAGTGATTTAGCTTTTACTGGAAAAATTGTGGATGTTAGATATGAATGTATGAATGTTGCTAACGAAGAGGAGAATGAATTAACTGGCTATCATGGGGAAAGTTCATCCATGCCTTATACAATTTATACCATCCAAACAGATAAAGTATATAAGGGAGAAATCAAAAATAATAAAATTGAAGTAAAACGCCTTGGCGGAGAATCTGATGAAGTTAATTATGTATTGGATGAATATACCCCGATAGAAGAAGGGGATACTTATTTGTTTTTAGTTGTAACATATCCTTCTGGCTATCCAAGTTTTGTTAATGCGACACAGGGTGTATATAGCTTAACACAAGCACAAAATAACGAAACAACTTCAATAAAGTTAAATGATGTATTAAATTTCTTTCATGATAGATGATGTTTTATGATTATTCAGTATCTGATAGATTATCCTAGATGGCTTTATAAAATTTTGATGGATTTATATCATTACGATTAGAGGAAGCGAGAGTTTCCCCTTTATGTATCTGAAAACATATGAATTATTATAAACAAAGCCTTCGTTTTTTGTTAGCATATTCTTATGAAAATCGCAGTAATAAGAAATCCTATAAAAAGTAATTTCATTCATATGTAAAAGCATTTTTTCTCATATATATACTGAAAATAAAATCTAATCATTGTGAGATATTAATTTTTACGATTTTATAGAAATAATTTCTGAAAAAAATGTAAAAAAGCATAGGTAAGTTGAGAAAGCTATGGTAAAATAGTAGGCGAGGTGAACGAAATGGATTGGTTAGAAGAAGTAAAAAAGTATAAAGAAGATTTAATAGAAGATGTAAAAGGTATCATTGCGATTCCTAGTATAAAAGATACACCTAAAGAAGGTGCACCATTTGGAGAAGGATGCCGCAAGGCATTAGACCACATGCTGGCTCTTGGTGAAAAAGAAGGTTTTACAGTAAAAAATATCGATGGCTATGCCGGCGTTATTACATATGGAGAAGGTGAAGAAAGTGTTGGTATGCTTGCACACCTTGATGTAGTACCTGTTGGTGAAGGATGGAGTAAAGATCCTTTTGCTATGGTTGAAGAAAACGGATATCTATTTGGTCGTGGGGTATTAGATGATAAAGGACCTGCCATGAGTGGATTCTATGCGTTAAAAATGTTAAAAGATAATCATGTGAAACTGAATAAAAAAATCATGCTGATTCTTGGATGTGATGAAGAAAGTGGCATGGATTGTATGAATTACTATGTGAAACATGCAGAAGTACCTACCATTGGATTTACACCAGATGCGGAATTTCCAGTAATTTATGGTGAAAAAGGCGGTCTACATGTGCAAATAAGTGGAGATACTGAAACGGTAATCGAATCTATGCATGCTGGAGAACGTATGAATATCGTTATTGGCAAAGCGAGCTGTGTTGTAAAAGAATGGAATGATCGTGCCACAGATATGTTTGATTTCTATTTGAAATCAAATGGTTTAAAAGGTAGTGTAGCATATACTGGTGAAAAAGCTGAACTGATGATTGAAGGAGCATTTGCCCATGCCGCAATGCCATATCTTGGAAATAATGCAGCACTTCATTTGTTAAACTTTGTAGGAAATTGTTTTCATGATAAATTTGCAGCGGATACATATGAAATGTTACACGACTGGCAGGGAAAACCAGTGGATATCTTTATGGAAAGTGCAACCATGGGCTTTCTAACAATGAATACCGGTATTGTGAATATTGAAAACGGACATGTAGAAATCACGATTGATATTCGTTATCCATTAGAAACAAATGCTGATATCGTGATGGCTGGTTTCCATAAGAAAGCAAAAGCAATCAACTATGCTTTAGATATCACATTAGAAAAAGATACAAAGCCATTATATGTAGATCCTAACAGTGAACTGGTAACTACATTGAGTAATGTGTATCGTAAATACAGCAAGGATGAAACAACACCAAATATGACCATTGGCGGAGGTACCTACGCAAAGAAATTCCCTAACTTTGTGGCATTTGGTCCTGAATTTCCAAACCGTACACAGCCAGAAGGAATGTTTGTTGGCGGATGTCATCAAAAAGATGAAGGAATCCGCGTCGATGATTTATTATGCGCAACTGCAATCTATGCAGAAGCATTAGAAAAATTAGCGAAATAGTGAGGTACTTATGAGAATGCGTAAACTGCCTTGGGCAGAAGACTTTTTAAAGGAACAGGAAGTAGTAATCAAAGAACCAAGCACGTATGCTGGGAAATGGAAACAGCTATTAAATAAAGAGGTCCTGCATGTAGAAATTGGTACAGGAAAGGGCGATTATTGGATTTTAATGAGTCAGAAACAACCAGAAAATGGCTGGATCGGTATTGAAAAAAACAATAATGTTGCTGCACTCGCTGTTCGTAAATATACAAAATTAGAAGAAGCGATGAGCAATGTTGCATTTATCAATGATGATGCAGAAAACATCAGCGATTGGTTTGAAAAAGGAGAAGTAGATGTGATTCATCTAAACTTTTCTGATCCATGGCCAAAAAAACGTGCACATAAAAAACGCTTATCAAATGAAAAATTTATCCGCCAATATGCAGATATATTAAATGATGATGGAGAAATTCAAATGAAAACAGACAATAGTTCTTTATTTGAATATTCTGTTATTGAATTTCAAAAGTGCGGCTGGTTTTTACATGATTTCAGTGTAGATTTCAGAAGAAATGAACATGATGAGGATGCAATCAGTGAATATGAACGCAAATTCATGGAAAAAGGACAACCAATTTATCGTGCTGTCTGGAAGAAGTATCCTATCAAAAATGAAAATTAAGATAATTTATGAAATAAAGAAATTATTTTTCATAAAATGATGATATAATAAATAAAGTGAGTAGAAATCTCGGTAAGAAAGGCTGCGTGTGATCATGAAAGAATATATGAATGAAATCACTTCAATGGAAGAATTTGAAAAAGCGTATCATGAAAAAGGCGTACAGGTGTTCACCTTCAGTGCTGACTGGTGTCCAGACTGTCAATTTATAAAGGGTTTTATGCCTGATTTAGTAAAAGCATATCCTGATTATCATTTCTACTATGTGGACAGAGATCAGTGTATGGAAATTGCTCAGGATCAGATGATTATGGGAATCCCAAGCTTTGTAGGTGTAAAAGATGGTGTAGAAACTGGACGCTTCGTGTCTAAACTAAGAAAAACAAAAGATGAAATTGATGCCTTTTTGAAAGCATTAGATAAATAAGGAGGCATAAAAGAATGGGTGTTTTTAAGAAGTTTGTGAATCTGTTATTTGATGAATCTGATGCAGATATCATCGTAGAAGATGAATTGGAAAATATAGAATTTAAAGAACCAAAAAAAGAAAAAACAATAAAACAGGAACCTGTAAGGGAAGATTTGTATACTTATGAAGAAGAACGTACCTTTGAGCGAACTGATAAAGTAAAGACAAAGGAAGAAAAGAAAAAGTTTGTAAGTATAGATCTGGAAGATGATGCTCCTCAGGTAAAACCTGAAGTAAAAGAAAAAAAGACAATCGTACAACAGCGTCCTGTCTTACAGAAAAACGAAAAGAAAGAATTTGAGTTTACACCAGTGATATCACCAATCTTTGGCGCAAAAGAAGAAGAAAAGAAGAAAAAAGAAATCAAGAGAAAACAAAGCGTTGATATCTTGAAGAAATCTTCCTCTGTGAAGAAAAAGCCTAATCCATTAGGAACGATTATTTCACCATATTATGGTGTTAGTGAATTAGAAGAATTTGAAGAAGAGGCAAAAGAAGAAATTGCCGCGAAAGAAAAGGCGAAACAGACACCAGTTGAAACACCAAGTGATGATGTTGAAATCAAACGCATGGATGAGATTGAAGAAATCAATAATGTGACACTTGATGAAATCCTGGTTGATGATATAAAAAATGATAGTGAAGAAGATCTGATGCAGATCTCCCTGTTTGGGGAATCTACACCCGTTCATGAAGCAGATAAAGAAACATATAAGCTAAAGGAAGAAGAATAAGGGGTGAATGAAATGCTGTATCATTTTATAGGTATTAAAGGAAGCGGTATGGCTTCTCTTGCGGAAATCGTAAATGATCGAGGAGATGAAGTAAACGGTTCAGATATAGAAAAATATATCTTTACACAGAAACCATTAGAAGAACGTGGTATTCAAATCACTGGATTCGATGAAAAAAATATTGTGGAAGGCTCTACAATCATTATTGGAAATGCATTCCATGAGGATAACCCAGAAGTAAAAAGAGCTTTAGAACTAAAGGCTGAAAACAAAGCAACAGTGTACTGGTATCATGAATTTTTAGGACAACTGGTACAAGAATATACCAGTGTATCTGTAGCGGGTACCCATGGAAAAACTACCACAACAGGAATGCTTTCCCATGTGATGTCACTTGTTGCGCCTACTGGTTATCTGATCGGTGATGGAACAGGAGAAATGCCGGAAAACAGTAAGTATTTTGTTTTGGAATCCTGTGAATATCAGCGCCATTTCCTGGCATATGAACCACAATATGCCATCATTACCAATATTGAATTAGACCATGTAGATTATTATAAAGATATGGCAGATTATTGTAACGCTTTTGAAACATTCGCTAATCAGGTGAAAAAAGGCGTTGTCATCTTTGGTGATGATGAAAGTACAAGAAGTTTAAATGTAAACACAGCGCATCTGTATTATGGTCTGCATGACGATAATGATGTGCAGGCTGTCAATATTGTGCAGGGTGAAGATGGCATGTCTTTTGATGTGTTATACAAAAAAAATCTGTTTGGCAGTTTTAAACTTCCGTTTGTTGGGAAACCTTTATTATGGAACAGCCTTGGTGTCATCGCATTAGGTATTATGGAAGGCTTGCGTGCTGAAGTACTACAGAATGGATTAGAGAGCTTTCCAGGTGTAAAACGTCGTTTTACGATTGAAGAAAACCATGGTAATATCTATATTGATGATTATGCGCATCATCCAACAGCTGTGAAATATATGATCGAAGCAGCGAAAATCAAATATCCTGGCAAGAAAATTATCGCATTGTTTAAACCTGATCGCTATTCACGTATCTATTATTTTATGGATCGTTTTGCGAAAGAACTGGATGCAGCAGATGAAGTTTATCTTTGCCACTTCCCGGAAAATGCTGCAAAAGAGGAAGGTATTGATATCACGATTGATGATCTTGCTAAGCTTAGCAGCAAAGCAAAAGTCATCAAAGAAGATGAAGAAGCAGCTAAGATGCTGGCATCACGTGGACCTGCTGTTTACTTGTTTATGAGCAGCAAGGATATTTATAAGTTAAAAAATGTTGTAAAAAGTTTTCAATAATGTTGAAAATGGTTACAGATTGTTGTAATATATTGAGAGAGGTGTTCCTATGGAATTAGATCAGTTACTGAATTTGTTAAGTGTTGTGGCAGGAAAATGTCTGCCAATCTTAGGTTTTATCGTATTGGTGTTTCTTATCATATTTGTAAGACACCTGATCATTCTTTTAAAATCTGCGAATGAGGCAGTTATCAGTATGACGAAAACGCTGGATACAGCAAATAAGGAACTGGAAACCCTCGAAAAACCATTAAACACGTTAAATGAGCTAAGCGATACCATCGATACTGTACATGAAGCCAGCAAAACAGCTGTGCGCAGTGCATTGGTGGCGATTATCGAAAATCTTGGCGCCATTAAAGAGTGGGCTTTGCAAAAAAGTAAAAAAGAAGATACAACAACCGCTGTCAGAAGCGATATGGAAGGAGAAGAATGATGGAAAACGACTGCGAAAAAGAAGTAGATTCTATGGAAAAAGAAGCAAAATATACCATTATTCAAATGGAAGATGATGTAGATGGTGATCAAAGCTTTCTGGATGATACCAAAAAGGAAGTGAGTCGTTTATATCAGGACTTTCGTGATTGGCTTTCTGAGAATGTTGATAGTGAAGAGATTAGTGCAAGGTTGAAAAAATTAAAAGAAGACACTGCGGATGTGCTTGAAAAAGGCAAGACAAAAACAGAAGCGTTTGTGAAACGTGAGGATGTACAAAATGCCAAAGAAAAAGTCGTATCTGCTGGTGAGAAAGTAATGGATGGTGTTAGTGATGGGCTTCATACGATCATGGAGAATGAGCATGTATCGAAAGCAATGGACTCTATCAGTGACACGATTACAAGTGTAAAAAATGACGAACGTGTAAAACGAAATGTCAACAAGTTGAAAAAAGGCACATTAAAAGCGGCAACACATGCATTTAATGGCTTAAAAAAGGTGCTGGACACCGATGATAGTGACGAATAAGGTCAGAAGGGATAACTGTTATGAAAAGAATTACAATTTATGATGTCGCAAAAGAAGCAGATGTATCATTGGCAACGGTATCTCGTGTTATTAACGGAAGTGAAGTAGTACGTGAGGATACACGAGTAAAGGTACAGGAGGCAATTGAAAAATTAGGTTATAAGCCAAATGCAATTGCACAGGGTCTGGCATTACAGAAGACTACAACCATTGCATTGATCGTTCCAGAAGCCAGCTATTTTTATACTGGACAAATCATCAATGGTTTAATTGATGTAGCAAAAATTTATAAATATAACATTATGCTACATACAACAACAGAAGGTATTAGTGAAATGAATGATATCATTGAAAATATCATTAAATCACGTGTGGATGGCGTTGTGATCTTCAATGATAAACTGAATAAAGATGAATTGAAACAGCTGACAAACTATCAGATTCCAATCGTTGTTATTGGCAATAAGATGTCTGATGATACAGTAGGTTCTGTTTATGTTGATTATGCAAAACTGGTATATGATTATGCAATGAAATGCATCAAAGCAGGAAAGACAGATCTTGCACTTGTAGAAGACCGTAAGAATCCAGCGATGATCAAACAATTAAAAGATGGTCTGGAAAGAGCGTTTGCTGATTCTGGTATGAAGTTTGAAAATTATATTGCAATTCCAAAAGAATACCGTTCTTCTTATTTATTCCTGAAAGAATATATGAGTGGAAATATTCACCATGATGTTATCATCACATATCGTGATTCACAGGCAATGGCTGTATTAAATACAGCAAAAGAAGCTGGTTTGAGTATTCCTGATGATATGGAATTAGTTTGTATCTTAGATAGTAAATATAATGCAATGGCACGTCCTCAGATTTCAGGATTCAAGATTCCTGATTATGACTTAGGTGCTGTCGCCATGCGTTTGTTGACAAAGATGCTGACAGAAGAAAACGAAGTTATGGATAAAGAAATTGAATTAAGCTATATCTTTACACCTCGTAAATCTACAAAATAAGATTGACAAACGAAATAAAATACATATACTTAAATACAAAGGCTATGAAAAGAAAAGAGCACAGTGAAATGTTATAGAGAGTGCATGGCTGGTGAGAATGCATACAGAAAACTGTGAAATACACCTTGGAGCTGCTTTATGCAAAGTAAAGCCGTATTCTCACGTTAAGAGATGAAAGTGCGCTTGTAAAAGCGAACTAAGGTGGTACCACGTAGTTATTGCGTCCTTGGATCAAGGACGTTTTTTTATGGAAGAAAGGAAATTATGAACATGGAAATGAAATTATTTGATGAATTGAAATGGAGAGGACTGATCAATGATGTGACAAGTCCTGATCTGGAAGAAAAATTAAACGCCGGAGGAATGACATTCTATATAGGTACAGACCCTACAGGGGATTCTTTACATATTGGACATTACTCATCTTTATTATGCGCTAAACGTTTAGCTGCTCATGGACATCACCCATTGATGCTGGTAGGTGGCGCTACAGGATTTATTGGTGATCCAAAGGCAACTGGGGAACGTAATATGTTAACGAAAGAAGTATTACAACACAACTATGATTGTCTAAGTGCACAGATCAAAGAACTGTTTGGCTTTGAAATGGTAAATAATCTGGACTGGACAAAAGATTTAAGTGTAATTGATTTTTTGCGTGATATTGGAAAATACTTCAATATCAATTACATGATCAATAAAGAAACAGTAAAGAGAAGACTGGAAAGTGGTATCAGCTATACTGAATTCTCTTATATGATTCTTCAGGCAATGGATTTCTTACACCTTTATGAAGCAAAAGGATGTACTTTACAGTTAGGTGGACAGGATCAGTGGGGAAACATTACCAGTGGTTTGGAATTGATTCGTAAAAAACATGGTGCAGATGTAGAATGCTATGGTATGACAATGCCTTTGATCACAAAAGCAGATGGTACAAAATTTGGAAAGAGTGAAACAGGTACTGTATGGCTGGATAAATCAAAAACAAGTTCTTATGAAATGTATCAGTTTCTGGTAAATTCTGAAGATGCCAAAGTAATTGATTACTTAAAGAAACTGACATTCTTAGGCAAAGAAGAAATTGATGCATTAGAAGATAGTCTAAATAAAGAACCACATAAACGTGAAGCACAAAAAGCACTTGCCAGAGAAGTTGTCACATACTTACATGGAGAAGATGAATATCAGAAAGCATTAAAAATCACGAATGCATTATTCAGAGGCAATATCAAAGATTTAGAAGCAAATGAAATCAAAGATGCGTTACATGGTATGGAAGCAAAATCTATAGATGACAACATGCCTTTGCCAGACGCACTGGTTGCGGCAGGTATTGCCAGCAGTAAACGTGAAGCCAGAGAATGGATCAATCAGGGATCTATCCAGATCAATGGCGAAAAGATTCAGGATGTTGCATTTGTGGTAAGCAGTGCAAATGCGATCAGTGAAAATCATACCTTGATCAAAAAAGGAAAACGTAATTATTTTGTAATTGAACAGTAGGAATCGAAAGATTCCTGCTTTTTAATTAGGGACCATTTTCTATTTTTTACATATGATATAACGAGGAGAGATAGTTATGATAACTGCTGTTGTTTGCAGTGACGATAGAATGCGTTACGTATGTAAAAGTCTGCATATGGAAATGGAAATCATCGCAATTGATGAGGATAGTGACTTTTTAACATTGCCCCGTCTGGATGCGATTATTTTACCAGTAAAAGGAATTGATGATGAAGGATATATGAAGCTGTATGATTCTTTGGTTCATGTACCTTCCATGTTTTGGCAGATTCAAAAAGATATGATTATATTTTCAGGAATGGAAACTTCTTATATCTCAGCACTACCTATGAAAAAATACTATTATATGAAGGATACGACTGTGATTGATGAAAACGCCATATTGACGGCAGAGGGTATCCTGCATCTTTTGATTACATCGCTTGCGAAAAGTTTATATGATATCCAGATTGATATCATCGGTTATGGACATTGCGGGAAAGCGATTTATCGTATGTTAAAAAGTCTGGATGTAAAGGTGCGTGTGATTCGCAGGGATTGTATAGAAGATGATACATTTATGACCACAAAGCATTGGAAACAATGTGGAGATGTCATTATCAACACATCCATTGAGAAACTTATGGATGCAGACTTGATGCGTTCATGGAAAAATGCACCTTTGATCATTGATATCGCTACACCAGATGTTGTGGATAAGCAATGTGCAAAGGAACTAGGTATTCCATATCAAAAAGAAGGAAATCTGCCAGGAAGGTTCTGTGCAGAAAGTGCTGGGAAAATCATTGCCGATTATGTCAGGGGGAAATTGATAAAATGAAAAATCAGCATATTTTATTTGGAATTTGCGGCTCATTCTGTAATCATGCCGCAGTTTTAAAAGAATTCGAAAAATTATGCGAAGAAAACGATGTACAGGCAGTTGTCAGTGAGAATGTATTTACCTGTAATACCCGTTTCTTTCAACATGAAGATTTTATTTCACGTCTGGAAAAGGCAAGTCATAAGCCAGTCATTCATACAATAGTAGAGGCGGAAAAGGTTGGACCATCCAATGCTTATGATATCATGATCATTGCGCCAATGAGTGCGACAGTTGCCGCAAAGATGGTGCTTGGAATATATGATCATCCGGTAACACTTGCGGCAAAGGCAATGCTTAGAAATAATCGCAATATTGTATTTGGCATAGCCAGCAACGATGGCTTAAGCATCAGCGCAAAAAATATCTTTACACTGATCAATTTGAAACATTTCTTTGTGATTCCATTTGCTCAGGATGCACCATTTGAAAAAGAAAGAAGTATCGTCAGTAAGTGGAATCTGTTAGAAAAAACTGCTGACATGGCTTTAGAAGACCGCCAGATCCAACCAATACTTTACGGGGGTGATTAGATGCAGAAAGTAATGGTCGCTTTGATTACACCATTTACGAAAGAAAATGAAGTGGATTATGATGCATTGACAAAAATCGTCAAACGATTGATGAGAGAAGGATGTGATGGTTTTATTGTCTGTGGAACAACAGCCGAAACACCAACTTTAAGAGAGGCAGAACGCTATGCAGTCTTACAGCATGTTTTATCGATTGTACAGGGGAATTGTGAAGTGTGGTTTGGCTGTGGCAGAAACTGTACACGTGATACAATTCGTTTGATTCGCAAAGCACAAAAGTATGCGATTGACGGTGTTCTTGTGGTAACACCTTACTACAACAAGCCTTCCCAGCGAGGACTATATGAACATTATCATGCAATTGCTTCTGCGATTGATTCCAATATCATGTTGTATAATGTTCCAGGCCGCTGTGGTGTAGAGTTACAATATGATACGATTCGTAAGCTTGTCTATGAACATAAAAATATCGTAGGACTGAAACAGGCAAGTCATGACTTAGATACGGTCGTGAAATTAAAAAAAGAATTCCCATTATTCAGAATCTACAGCGGAGAGGATGGCTATTTTGATGAAGGCTTTGATATTGGCATGGATGGATTAATATCCGTTATGGGACATTTCAATATGGAGAAGCTGCAGCGTTTTATTAAGGAAGGCAGAAAAGACAATCGATTATGCAAAGAGTTATACAAAGAAGCTTCTTTGACCTTTTGTGACGCATCCCCAGCACCGGTGAAATATTTATTATCACGTAAAAAAGAATGTGAAAATATATTGCGTTTACCCATGTGTGCAATCAATCGGGAAAAAGAACTATTGTTATCTTCTTATTTCGACAACGAAGAAGAATAAAACATGATATCCTGTTGCTGGTGATCATATGAAACAGGTAAAGGTGTTTGATGAGGAGCATGAAGATGATTTAAGTGATAGTATCAATGCATTTTTGATGGAACAGGAAGACATTCAGCTTATTGATATCCGCTTCTCTGTGGCGGTCTGTGATTGCGATGATGGACAAATTTATTGTTTTAGCGCTTTACTGCTATATGAGGCATAATCCCATGAATCGCTCACATACTAAGCTTGTTGGAGGTGTGATCAGATGCAGAAAAAAACAGAAATCTTATGCAACGTACATTCCTGTGTTTATCAGAAGGATAACCATTGTGAAGCTGAAACTATCAGCGTTTGCTGTGACAATTGTGTAGAACCAAATCACTGTCATGAAACTGAATGTAACTCATTTCGTTGTAAATGCGGTAAATAAGCGGCCAATTGGCCGTTTTATTTTTGTCACATATTCCAGTTTCATTGTTTAATTTTTAGATATTTGATATAATGTAAGGCAGAGGTGATGTTATGCGTAAAGTTTTTCCATTGATCCTGTGTATGCTGCTGCTTTTAAGTGGCTGTAATAAACGCAGTAAACAGGAAGAAGAAAGTATGAAAAACTATGAAACATTTATCAATGCCGTAATCAATAACAAAGGAATTGAAACCAAAAGTATTCCTTTTGACTATAGATTGGTTCAGCAAAAGCTGGATGATGGTTCTTATGAATATGAAGTACAGATTGACAATCCCCGTGTTGCCATGTATGATATTCAGGCGATTGCGGTCAATCAGGCAAATGATTCTAATACAAATGTTTATCCCTGTATCGGAATTCTGGGAAAAGATATTTCAGAAAGCTTTAATTTGATTCCATATCAGTCTAATCCAAATCTAGATTATTGGAAGGGAATTGGCTTAAATGGAATTTCTAAAGATAAACAATTTACACTAAATGTAATGGTATCATGGAAAGATAGTACCAGAGCAAATAAATACAGTGTATTCTTCAATTGCAGTTATGCTGAAAAAAGCGAAAATGAAGGATAAGTAGAAAGGTTTTGAAGACATGAATAAACAAAAAAATTCCAATAAGAAGCAATCCATGATTGCTGGGGCACTGATATCATCTGCCGGTATCTTTGTTGCAAAATTCATTGGTTTATTTTACGCCGTACCCTTTAATACATTGCTTGGAAATGAAGCCAATGTGGCAATGTATGGGGTTGCCTACAATATTTACAGTTACCTGCTGAATATATTTACAGCGGGTTTTCCCTTTGCAGTGGCAACATTAATTGCAAAGTATACAAGTAAGGGAGATTATCGTACATCTTTATTGGTAAGAAAATTAGCAACCCTTGTCATGATCTGCTTTGGCGCATTTGCCATGCTGTTAGTCATTGTATTTTCTTCACCACTTGCCAAGCTAGTGTTACCGGCATCAGATATCGGTGTATCACAGGCATCGGGAATATTAGAACCTGCGGTTCAAATCGTATCTACATCGGCAGACTTATCCACGATGCGTCTGGTATTGATTTTGATCAGCTTTGCGTTATTCTTTGTGCCAGTATTAAGTGCTACTCGTGGTTTTTATCAGGGCTTAAAAGAAATGGAAGTATATGCATTATCCCAAGTGCTTGAACAGATTGCACGTGTCGCATTCCTTTTGATTTTAAGTGCTGTTGCGATTTATATGTTTAACTATGGACATGTATGGAGTGTCTATTTTGGTGTGTTATCCACCAGCGTTGCCGCAATCCTTGCCTTTATGCATTTAAAACTGTATGATCGAAAAATCATGCCACAGATGCGTAAAAAAGCGAAGGCCCAGGAGGATCAGGGTGTTACGGATAAAAAAGCAATCATGCAGGAATTAATCATGATCGCTATGCCATATCTTTTCTCCGCAGTTCTTGGATATAGTGATACCATTGTGAATACAGTTTTTCTAAAAAGCGGACTAGAAGCACATGGCAATACCAGTGAAGAAATCGTTTTAATCACAGGCTGTATCAATTACGGAGTCTTAAAACTGATGTCCATTCCAATGATACTGGCACCAGGATTTTCTAGTGCCATCATTCCACATATCACATCAGCACTTGCCCGTCAGGATTATAAACAGATTCGTAAAAATATTCGTGATTGTTTTGATATCGTTTTATATATTGGGGTACCAATCAGTTTTTGTTTATTCCTGTACGCAAAACCATTATATGATATCTTGTTTCCACCTGCCAATCCGGCAGATTTAGATACGTGTGCACAGATACTGAAGTGGTTCTCTATTGAAGCATTGATCTCCACAATCAACCCGGTTGTGACTGCATTGATGATGGCGGTTGGTCAGCGTCGTTTATGTATTCGTTTCCAGGTGGTTATGGTTGCGGTAAAATTTGCCTTGTCTTATCCGATGTTAAAGGTCTTTGGATACTCTGGTCTTGTATTATCTACTATGGTTGCCATGGGTGGTTATATGATTGCGGGAATGTATTCACTGGCTAGTCAGTATCATGTGAATTGGAAATATACGTTCCATAAGCTGTTGATCATCATTTTAGGTTGTGCGGGCATGTTCTTGATGGCATGGTTGTGTGAATTAATTGGATTAAAAGGCTATGGCAGGGGAAGATTAATGGGTGTTGTGCAAATGGGTATATCCGGTATTTTCGCAATGGCTGTTTATCTGGCACTTACAGGTATTTTCCAATTGCCACAAACATTGTTTCATTTTAATATATCCAAGCTAATTTCAAGAAGAAGAGGTTAATATGCGATTAGATAAATTCCTATCCCACGCTGGCGCCGGGACTCGTAAAGAAGTAAAACAAATGATACGCAAAGGCTTTGTCACAATTAATGGAGAAGTCTGTAAGAAAGATGATTGTCATATCGATGAGCTTCAGGATGTGATCTGTTTAGATGGGGAAGAAGTTTCCTATCAAAAATATTATTATATCATGTTAAATAAACCACAGGATGTTGTATCCAGTACCAAAGATGGCATGCATGAAACAGTATTAGATATCATTGATATCCATTTGCCAAAAGATATGTTTCCGGTAGGACGATTAGATATTGACACCACAGGATTGCTGTTGATCTGCAATGATGGTGCACTCTCTCATGAATTGTTATCTCCTAAAAAACATGTGGAGAAAGAATATGAAGTGATCATCGATCACCCTTTATCTGCACAGGATATTGAAACGTTAGAAAATGGCACGATTCTTTTAGATGATGAACCAATCAAAAAAGCACATGTACAGGTTATAGAGCAATGCAAGATTCATCTGATTATTTCTGAAGGGAAATATCATCAGGTAAAACGCATGCTGCATGCGGTGAATAATGAGGTATTACAGTTAAAACGTGTGCGTATGGGCAGCCTTGTGTTAGATGAAGCATTACAAGAGGGAGAATGGCGTTTTTTAAGTGATGAAGAAATCGCTGAATTATATGCATGATCACCTGCATTGTCGCCATGGATGAACAAGCCCATATCGGCTTTCAAGGACATATGCCATGGCATATACCTGAAGAATTATATCTGTTTCAACAATTAACACTTCATCATACAATATTGATGGGTAGAAAAACATGGGAATCCATAGGACGTCCTCTGCCTGAAAGAAAAATGCTTATTGCCTCTAGAACAAAACATGAGTATCCTTATGAACAGGTTCAAATTGTGAAAGATGTTACCGCTATTCTTCAGTACTATCAACACAGTAAAGAAGAATTGATGGTATGTGGAGGAAGAGAAATCTATCAGCTTTCCTTGCCATATGCGCATCGTATCTATATATCCATCATCAAAGGCATTTATCCATCAGATACAAGCTTTCCTTCTTATGATGAATCAGACTTTATCTGTATGGAGCGTATCGAATATGCATCATTTACATGGTATTATTTTCAAAGAAAGAAGGATGTTTCATGCGATTTGTAGATATCATTGAAAAAAAGAAAGAAAATCATCCTTTATCAAAAGGAGAGATTCATGAATTTATCACGTCCTATGTGCAGGATAAAATACCAGATTACCAGGTATCTGCATTATTGATGGCAATCTGTTTTAATGGCATGAACGAACAGGAAACAGCATGGCTGACAGAAGAAATGCTGTATAGCGGGGAAGTCATGGATCTATCAGATATTGCCGGCATCAAATGTGATAAACATTCTACCGGCGGGGTCGGGGACAAGACGAGTTTAGCCCTTGCGCCAATGGTGGCGGCTTGTGGTGTTAAGATTGCGAAAATGAGTGGCAGAGGTCTTGGACACACAGGTGGAACACTTGATAAAGTAGAAAGTATCAAAGGCTTTCAAATCAATATGGATATGGAAAGCTTTAAACATCAAATCGATTCCATTGGATTGGCAATTGTTGGTCAAAGCGGGAATCTTGTGCCGGCTGATAAAAAGTTATATGCATTACGTGATGTGACTGCGACAGTGAATTCGATTCCCTTAATTGCCTCTAGCATCATGTCAAAAAAATTAGCATGTGGTGCGGATACGATTTTACTGGATGTTAAATTTGGGGAAGGAGCTTTTATGCAGACAAAGGAGGATGCTGAAAAGCTTGCGAAAACCATGATTTCCATTGGAAAACATTTTCATAAAGATGTACGGGCAATGATTTCCAATATGAATGAGCCCTTAGGCAATGCAATCGGTAATGCATTAGAAGTGAAAGAAGCCATTGCGACTTTAAAAGGAGAAGGCCCAAAGGATTTTTATGAGCTTTGTTTAAAGGCAGGAAGCATCATGCTGATGCAGGCAAAAAAAGTAGAAAATGAAACTGAAGCCAGAACAATGCTTGAAACAGCTGTTCATAATGGCTCTGCTTTACAAAAACTAATAGATATGGTAGAAGCACAGCATGGAGATATTCAGATGATCAAACATCCTGAAACCTTGCCACAGGCAAAAGAAGTATTAGAAATCAAAAGCAGGGAAGAAGGCTATGTAGAAGCCGTTCATGCATTATCACTAGGTACCCTTGCCATGCAGCTTGGCGCAGGTCGTCAGGTAAAAGAAGATATCATTGATCCATCCGTTGGCATCGTACTTCAGAAAAAAGATGGCGATTATGTAAAAAAAGGCGATATTCTCGCCTATGTACACATCAATCACACATTGCCTCCTCATTGGCTTGATGATTTTTATGCTTCCTATCACTTTACAAAAACACCAGTAGAAAAACATGATTTGATTTATAAGGTAATAAAAGAATGAAAAAAGCATTCTTCATTTCCAGCATATGCTTTATCATCAGCATTAGCTTGTCTATTATGCATGTGATGAAGCCTGTGTTACTGATCATCAAATATTTGACACTTGTCTTTGCCTTTGCATATCTTGGATATGCCTGTTTTCAAACACGCATCAAAAAAGAAACAACGATCCTATACTGGCTGGGGGTAATCATTCTTTTAGAATATACTATCCTGACGATGGATACGTTTCTATTTCACGCAATTAAATTTGTGCCCGGGATCATTCGTTATCCACTGTACTCATTATATGGCTTGCCATATATCGTATTTATGCTGCCTGGGTTTCTATTATGTTTTCAAAAAAAGGCTGGTTAATCCAGCCTTTCGTCGTTATTAATGATAAGCGCCATAAAGACAAGCGGTGTATCTTTAGGATTTTCAATGCCATGACCAAAACCATCTGCTGTAAAAGTCACATCTCCTGGTTTTAATATACGTTTTTTATCATGATCCTGATAAATTGCTTCTCCCTCCAGGATATAATAGCTTTCACCATCTCCATGATGTTCATGGTAGCCTAATGAACTATGAGGATCAATGGTAACTTTGGCATACATCTTTACATGAGGCCCTAATTCTTCAGGAACCAGTAAACGTTCAATATGCATCCATCCTTTACCACCGCACCGTTCAAAATAATCTTCTACTTTTTGTTTCATCTATGCTTCCTCCTTCATAATTTTATAAGACTCACGATAGCGCTCATAAGCCAGCTTTTCACTATCCTGCGCTAGACTTTTCAAATTGCTGGCAACCTTTTCTGGGGTTTCTTTCATATCTGTCTTTACCCAGTTGCCAATGACACCGGCAATGCCAAAACTGAAAAACTCACTATAGAAATTCTTGTCATTTTCAGATATCTGATGATGCAGGTCAAGTGCATCTATGGCAAGAAAAAATATTGATTTTGTCATGGAAAAGATGAATTCCTTAAATACTGTATCATCACAACTGATCGTATTCTGATAAAACGTCTTATCCTGTTTGATATGCGTTAATAAGGCAGCCATATAGCGATGCCAGTTTTCAAAACTGATATGATGATCAAATATCTGTTGTGCATCATGGCGATAAATCCACTCCAACAATTCATATTTATCACGGAAATGATAATAGAAAGTCTGTCGGTTAAATCCACTTGTTTTAGTGATATCAGCGATTGTGATTTTCGCAAAGCTTTTTTTATTTGTTAAAAGTTTTAACGTTTCAGCTAATATTTCCTTTGTTTGTATCGTATCTGACATAAGAAAACACCTCCTGATGTTTGCCTACATTATACACGAATTTGTTTTTATAAGAAAGCCTGTGCATATTTTTTTTGATCATAGACATACTAAGACGGGATGTGATGATCATAGAAAAACATATGAAATGGAAATTATACGCATTAAACTTTTTTGTTTTTGCGGCAATATCCATGGTAAATACACAAATGATACCATATTTAACGAAGTTAGGCTACAGCGTGGTAGAACGTGGCTGGATTTTAGCAGGAAATGCAATTGTATCCATCATTGGACAGTTCTTGTTTGGTTATCTCTGCGATCGTTTTCAAAAAATTCGCCGTTTTTTCTTATTGGCGTATGTCATTTTGATCGCCGCAAGTTTTGCGATGTTTTTATATCAACAGCGCGTATTTTATTACCATATCTTTACAGTATCTTTTATGGGTGGTATGGTGAAAGTCATTATGGGATTAGATGAAACATGGATGTTGGAATTGGACAGTGAACATTATGGTGTGCTACGTTGTTTCGGGGCATTGGGACTAACCATTGGTTCTCCCATCGCAGGCTATCTAGTATCCCATTTTTCATATATATCGTTATTGATTAGTTTTTCTATCATATCTATTGTTTTATTATATTTGATAAAAACAAGCAGTGATGCAAAGAAAAACGGCAGAGCTATGCGTATGGAAGATATCAAAGGATTTTTTAAGAATAAACGCTATCTTCTGCTGGTATGTATATATCTATTTATTTATATGATTGGAACAGCAGATCAATATGTTGTTATTGATAAGATGCTGGATATTCACGCAAACAGTACCCAGATAGGAATCAAATGGGCATTACAGTCTTTTATGGAAGCGCCTTTGTTTTTGATATCCGCAAAAATACTAAAGAGATTTAAACCTTTTACATTATTGTGGTTTGGCACAGTCATGTATGCAGTGAAATTTTTCCTGTATGGCTTTTTTCATTCGCCATGGCTGATCATAGGGACTGCAGGTCTTCAGATTGTGACATTACCAATTATCATGTTGACAAGCAAACTGTTGATTAAAGAAGTAAGCGGGGAAAAGGTGGCAAGCAGTGCCCAGATGTTTGCAATGGCTGTTTTTATTGGCTTTAGCGGCTTGATTACACCATTGATTACCAGTTTTCTGGCAAGCAGCATTGGCTATGATATGACTTTATATTTAGTGGCAATATTCTCCATTGTACCTTTATTGTTAATTTTCTATTATAAAAAGATTGATCAAAAAATATCGTAAAGTATTCATAAAATATTGCTTTTCCTTTTGAAAGTGCTATAATATTCAGTAAGAAGTGTAATCGCTTACAATGGAGGAGAAATAATATGATAAACGACGAAAATGCAGTCTATTTTTTAATGGCTGCAATCTTGCTTGCGTGTCTAGCGCTGGTGTATGCTTTTTTTCTTTTTCAAAATATCAAAAGAGAAAAAATTCACATGCGTATGTTAGACAAGCTTTCAGGATTTATTCATGAGGGAGCAATGGCATTTTTAGGCAGAGAATACCGTGTCATCATTATCTTTGTGATCGTGATTGCAGTATTGCTGGCATCCCTTGGCTTTATACCGGCTTTACAAAATGTAGATGGTGTGGGAATGGGAGCAGCGTTCTGTTTTATTATTGGAACATTATGCAGTGGAGTTGCTGGTTTCTGTGGTATGCAGGCCGCAACCAAAGCAAATGCCAGAGTATCTCAGGCAGCACATGATAAAGGCATGCCAAAAGCTTTACGTATTGCATTTAGTGGAGGAAGCGTACTTGGTTTATGTGTTGTAGGGTTTGGCTTATTGGGATTAACGGTTCTATTTTTAGGATTTTATCTGTTTTCCCATAATTATGCATTATCTGCACATGTGGTATCAGGATACAGCTTAGGCTGCTCCATGATTGCTTTGTTTGCCAGAGTTGGCGGTGGTATTTATACCAAAGCGGCAGATGTTGGCGCCGATCTGGTTGGTAAAGTCGAAAGCGGCATCCCTGAAGATGATCCAAGAAATCCTGCAGTTATCGCAGATAATGTAGGAGATAATGTAGGAGATATCGCAGGTATGGGAAGTGATTTGTGTGAATCCTATGTTGGCGCAATCGTATCCGCAATTTCCCTTGGTATCGTACTTACTGTATCAGGTAAATCGGTAGGCATCGCTGGAAGTGTATTTCCAATTATGGTTTGTGCATTAGGAATCATCGCATCCATTGCGGCACAGGTATTTGTGCGTATGAAAGAATGGCAGAATCCACAAAAGGCATTAAGTATTGCCACATATGTCGCAACACTTGTCGTACTAGTTGGCTCTTTGTTATTATCACAAATGGTATTTAAAAGTGCTTATCCATTCTATTCCATTTTAAGTGGCTTGGTAGTAGGGGTCATCATTGGTAAAATCGCAGAATATTATACAAGTGATGAATATAAACATGTACAGGAAATCGCATCACAAAGTCTGACTGGACATGCGACAAATATTATTCCGGATTTAGTATCGGGATGCAGTCCACAGCTTTAACGATTCTGCTGTTAGCGGCAGGTATCGCTGCCAGCTATATGTTCTTTGGCATGTATGGTATTGCTTTAGGTGCAGTTGGCATGTTGTCCACAACAGGAATCACAGTATCCGTAGATGCATATGGACCTATCGCTGATAATGCAGGTGGTATTGCGGAAATGGCAGATATGGAGCCAGCAGTTAGAGAAATTACCGATCGATTGGATTCCGTAGGAAATACAACAGCTGCTGTTGGAAAAGGTTTCTGTATTGGTTCAGCAGCATTTACTGCATTGGCGATGATTGTTGCCTATGCACAGGTTGCGCAGCTTGAAGTCATATCTCTGTTAGAACCAGGAGTGATTGTCGCATTGTTAATTGGTGCAATGCTGCCATTCTTCTTTACCTCCTTAACCATCAAATCAGTTGGAAAAGCTGCAAATCAGATGATTGATGAAGTAAGAAGACAGTTTAAAGCAGATCCTGGCATCATGAAAGGAACCAGCAAACCAGATTATGCAAAATGCGTAGATATCTCCACACAGGCAGCCTTGAAAGAAATGATCCTGCCTGGATGTATTGCTGTAATATCACCAATTCTTTGTGGAATCTTATTAGGTACGAAGGGATTAGGTGGTCTACTTGTAGGGGCATTGATGTCTGCCATTATGTTAGCTGTATTTATGGCCAATGCTGGTGGTGCTTGGGATAATGCAAAGAAGTATATCGAAAGTGGACACCATGGTGGAAAAGGCAGTGAAGCACATAAAGCTGCAGTTACCGGAGATACTGTAGGGGATCCATTCAAAGATACAGCGGGTCCGACAATGGATATCCTGATCAAATTGATGTCTGTCATTTCTTTGATTTTAGCTCCAGTCTTAATGGAAATGGAACCACTATTAAGTTTCCTATTTAAATAACCTTGCAAAATCATACAAATTTCCTTATAATGTTTCTGTAAGAAAGACGTATGATGAACAATATACTCATACATGAAGCTCTTGATACTTACCAAGAGCTTTTTTAAAAGGAGGAGCTACATATGCTGTTTACACTTGTCAAGCAGGATGATACATATCAGGTACAGGAAAACGGACATTTGATTTATACCATTGTACAGGAAAAGGAAGGTAACTTGATCAATATCTTATTAAAAAATCCATATGAAGATGTAGTACTAAGTTTTTATCAAATCAAAAAATGGTATCATATTTTGCCAGTATTGAAATCACATGAATTCACAATGTATGAACAGGAAGAAAAAATTGGGGAACTGCGTAAAAGTAAAAACGGATTCGATATGATTTATCATGATGTAACGTATCATATTTATGGAGGCAGACATGCCGCAAAACGCAGTGTTATCATCTTTGATCGTCAGATGCAGGTCGCAGAATTTACGATTGAGGAGAATAGCTGTACCGTGAATTTCTCAAATGGTGTTTTTGGCAGTATTTATGCATTATGTATGTATCTGTTTATGGAGATCATGAAAGAAAACGAATTTGAAGAAGAAGCATACCTTGATCATTATCAGGGCATGTATATGAGGAGTATCTAATATGTCCTGGAAGGATAAAACCTGTTTTATTGATTTAGATGGGACAATGTATCGCGGGGATGAATTAATTGATGGTGCGATTGAATTTATTGATTATCTAATTGCACAGGATATCCCTTATTATTTCATTACCAATAATGCGATGCGTACGCATGCTCAAAATCGTGAAAAGATGGAACGTATGGGATTTCATGGTATACGTGATGAAGCTTTCTTTACCAGTGCCATGGCTTCTGCTGCATATGCGAAACGTTATTTAAAAGGCAATAAAGCATATTATATTGGACAGGAAGGAATGAAGGAAGCCCTTCTTGAACAGGGATTTATAATTGATGAACAGGAAGCGGATCATGTATTTATTGGTTTAGATGTACATGCAAGCTATGAACAGTATTGTAAAGCATTTAATCTGATACAAAAAGGTGCCACTTTGATAGGCACAAATGCTGATCGAAGACTTCCACATGGAGATGGTTATCGAATTGGTAATGGGGCAATCGTCGCAATGTTTCAATATGCCAGTGAATCTGAAGGCTTGATCATTGGGAAACCGAATGAAGCAATGATGAAAGAAGCGTTAAGCTTTGCCCATGTTGACGCAAGTCATTGTGTGATGATTGGAGATAATCTGGAAACAGATATTTTGTTTGGTATACAAAATCAGGTGGAAACGATTTTTGTGACCAGTGGCGTTCATGATGAACATGACGCAAAACGCATGGATATCCAGCCAGATATCATCGTACATAATTTAAAAGAACTCATATAAAAAATTCTGAAGCATATCATGAAATGAGGAGATTTCATGAACATTCAGAATTTTTTTCTTATATTTGAAGATGCAGGATTATTCCTGTATTCAATTTTAAAGGCATTTCTGCCACTTCCATCTTTAGAAGTACTACTTGTGCCATTGTGCTTAAAGAGTCCACAAAAATGGATATGGTATTCTATGATTGGTGCGGCAGGCACCTGTATCGGAGGTGCTATTGGTTATCTGCTGGCTTGGCGTATTGGTTCATCAGTATTAAAAAATATCGCTGCCAAAGAGGATATTGAAAAAGGGGAAGCATTGATGGAGCGTTATGGTGTCATTGCGGTTTTTATCGGTGGCATAACACCGCTTCCTGATTTTCTTTTAGCTTATCTTGCCGGCTTTACGCATATGCCATTTTTAAAATTCACATTAAGTGACGGTATTGCTAGATTATTGAGAAGTTTGTTGGTTACGTATTGTTTAAACCGTCTTCATACCATAATCAATGTTGATCGCTTTGGCATATGGATTTCCATCTTGATTCTGGTTTGGATGATATATGAATGGGTGAAAACTAGAAGAAAACTTCAGGCACAAAGAATATCAAAAAAATAAGGTAAGATCTGATCATCATCCATCTTTTCCGGATGCCATTGTACACCTAAGATAGGCAGCTTTTTATGTGCAATGGCTTCTACATACATTTCTTCACTATATCCAAGGGATTGTAAATCATCCCCTAATTTGCCAATCACTTGATGATGATAACTGTTGACGATGCATGGTGTTTGATATAACTGTGTCAAAACACTGCCACTGGCAAAATAAATAGAATGCATATGATTTTTCGCATGCGTTTTCTCATTCATATGTGTTAATAAAGAACCATGAAAATATAAATTAATGATTTGTATACCACGACAAATACCAAGAATTGGTTTTTTCTGTTTCACAAAGGCGTCTAGTACGATAAAATCAAAATGATCCATCATGGAAGCATAATACGTACATTCCGCTCTTTTTTCTTCTTGTACATAATACCCCTGTACATCATATCCACCAGGTATGATCAAACAATCACATATTGTTAATGCATGAATCAAGGATGTGTTGGATACAATAGGATAAATACTCCATCCAAGTGCTTCTATCGCTTTTACATAAGACGCATTCACAAACCATTTCTTTTGATCCTCAAAATCCTCTAAACGACCTATGATTCCTGCACATTTCAAATGCATCACCCCTATGTTTAAGATATGCATTCATGAATAAAACGTGAAAAAAGCATTATACAGATTTTGTATAATGCTTGCCCTGCCACGTATTGCGGCGTACCATTTCTTTATCAATATCATTTAAAACAACAACCTTTTTTAATGTCCAATCAGGTGCAATCAATTTATCCTTTACACCATCACCCGTTAATCGCTGAATGATGATTTCAGGAGGAAGAAGCTCTAATTGAGATACCACAATATCAATATATTCCTCTTTTGTTAGAATAGGGAATGGATGCTCTTTATACTCTTTAGCCATCTGGGTATCTTCCATAATGTGTAACATATGTATCTTTATGGCATGAATGGGCAGATCTGCGATTGCACGTACAGTATCTAACATCATTTCCTTGCTTTCATAAGGCAGGGAATTAATGATGTGTACACAGATTTTTAAATCCGTATGCTTTAAACGTTGGATACAGTCTAAGAAAGTCTGATAATCATGCCCACGGTTTACTCGTTTTGCTGTTTCATCATGTATGCTTTGTAATCCCAATTCTATCCAGATATCTTTTTGTTTCGTTAAAGATTGAAGATATGTAATCTTATCATCTTCTAAACAATCGCAACGTGTCGCAATGCTTAAGGCTACTACATCTTCACGATTCACAAAGGGATCAAAGGTTTTCTTTAAGGTGTCTAGTTTCGCATATGTATTTGTATATGCTTGAAAATAAGCGATGGCACTGCCATCAGGCCATTTGCGTTTCATCATTGCCTTACGCTCTTCAAACTGCGCAAATAGATCTTCATGAATATCCCCAGCATATTCTCCAGAACCAAGAGAACCACAAAAGCTGCATCCACCAACGCCGCAAGTTCCATCACGGTTAGGGCAGGAGAAATTTGCGTTTAATGCTACTTTAAATACTTTTTCATGATATTGATGCTTTAAATAATAATTCCATGTATGATAACGCTTGTTGTCATCACTGAAAGGGAAAGGATTTACTTTTTTCATATTCATCACCAGATGTATTTTATCATAAAATGAATAGAAAACTAAATGTAAATGATTGTAAGCAAAATATATGATTTTCAATAGAAAAACTTATTCCTTTTTTCGACAAATTATGCGATAATAATAGACACGCATATAGAGATTGAGGATGTTGTTGATATGAGTATAGAAAAGAAAGTCATCCAGTGTAAAAAATATCCGATTACCTATACACTGGTTATCAAACAGGTAAAAAATATAAATATGCGTATATCTCCAAAGGGAGAAGTTGTGGTAAGTGCGAATCCTTTTATACCGATGGAAAAGATTGATGATTTTGTGAGTAGCAAGATCTCATGGATTATTGAACATCAAAAGTCGGTGATGGAACAGAATGCGAAAACCATGATCAGCGATACGCATATCCTATTGTTTGGAAACGATTTAAAGATCAAGAAAAGCAAGGGAAAATACAATCATGTAAGCTATGACAACCAGTATCTGTATGTACAGATGAAGGAAGGCAGCGATATAGATAAAGTCATCAGACAGTTTTTAGATAAACTGTGCAAGGATGTATATACCGATGTTGCAATGATGACACATAAATCTCTGCATGATTATCAGTTACCATTCCCACAGATTAAAATCAGGGATATGAAAAGCCGTTGGGGAAGCTGTACACCGGCAAAGAACAGTATTACATTAAACAAGAAGTTGATTCATTATCCATTTGAGTTTATTGAATATGTGGTATTGCATGAGTTTGTACACTTTATACAGCCAAACCATTCCAAAGCATTTTATCACATTATAGAAAATTATATGCCAGATTATAAAGAGCGTATGAAATTAGTTGGATGAAAGAGAGCAGCCTATGATTAAGATTATTACAGATACGTCAGCCTTATTTACAATTGAAGAAGGAAAACGTATGAACATTGATGTATTGCCACTATGTGTAAGCGTAGATGATCACCATTTGCGTGATTTATGCTTTGACACAAACGAATTTTTAGAAAGTGTAAAGAATGGACATGTGCCATCTTCTTCACAACCTCCGATTGGAGATGTCATTGAAGCATTTGAACGTGCACAGGGGAATGATGTATTAAGCATCTGTATGGCAGATGGTTTATCTGGAACCTATGAAACAGCAACGATGGCTCGTGAACAAATGCCAGAAAAAGAAAGAATTCATGTTTTAAATTCTAAAACATTATGTGGACCACATCGTTATCTTGTGGAAAAAGCAGTACATTTACGTGATGCGCAAGAACCTATTCAGGTGATTATTGAGAAACTGGAAGAAAGTATTGCACATATGCAGTCTTTTCTGATTCCACAAGACTTCTCGTTTTTAAAACGTGGAGGCCGTTTAAAACCAGCAGCTGCAAGTATTGGTGGACTTTTGAAATTAAAACCTGTTATGCAGCAGGTAGATGATGGTAAACGATTAGATAAATATACGATCAAACGGACATTAAGCAAGGCCGTATCTGAAATAATGGAGAAGTTTAAAGAAATGGGAGTCAATCATGATTATATGATTTATGTATCTCATGCGGATGCTTTGGCAGATGCAAAAAAAATCATGGAACAGATCAAAGCTGTTTTCCATGATACAGAAATTCAGTTATTAGAACTATCTCCTGCCTTTATCACACAGGGTGGACCTGGATGTATTGCTATCCAGACAATAAAAAAATAAAGAAAGAATCAACGTTTAAATGCGTTGATTCTTTTTAAATATGACATATTGATCGAGAACAAAAGCCAAAACAGCACCAACTATATAACAAAGTAAATCACTCATCAAAAAGCCCTGACCTAATAATAGGCATAAAGGTGTTTGACGTAAAGCATTTAACCATGCTACATCAATCATTTGAGAAAACTCAATCATAAAGGAAAATATGATAGTGACAATCAAAATGAAAGATGCTTTTCTATCTGGCAAGAGCCATAAAAAGATAAAGTAAAACATGGATGCCCATAATGTATCTCCACCATATGCATGAAAGAAGGTGGGAAGGGGAAGACTACTTCTTGATAATAGGCCTAAAAGAATACAGAGGATGATCCATACAGATATCCATCCTCTGTTTCTTTTGGTATTACATCTCTCTGCCAATAACATTGGCAATTTTTCTGCCTTTACGAATAACTTCCGCAAAACGTTCTGGTTTCAATGACTGGGCACCATCACTCCATGCGTTTTCCGGATCATTGTGTACTTCAATAATCAAACCATCAGCACCTGCAGCGATAGCGGCAAGGGAAGCACTCTCAACAAGTTTCCAGTCACCAGTCGCATGACTTGGATCAATGATGATTGGTAAATGCGTTTTCTCTTTGATGATTGGCACAACACTTAAATCCAAAGTGTTTCTTGTATATGTTTCAAATGTACGGATACCACGTTCACAGAAGATAACATTTTCATTTCCTTCTGACATGATGTATTCCGCAGCCATGATCCATTCTTCAATTGTGTTGGCAAGCCCACGTTTTAAAAGGACTGGCTTATTGGTCTTACCAACTGCTTTTAACAGATCAAAGTTTTGCATATTACGGGCACCAATCTGAATTAAATCTACGTTTTCAATGAATTCATCCAGTTTATCAGCGCTCATGAGTTCACTAACGATAGGAAGTCCATAGGTTTCTCTTGCGTGAACCATACAGTTGACACCTTCTGTGCCCATACCCTGGAATGCATAAGGGCTGGTTCTTGGTTTATACGCGCCACCTCTTAACATATCGCCACCGGCTTCTTTGACAGCTTTTGCGATTTCCATAATCTGCGTATCACCTTCTACGGAGCAAGGCCCGCCAATCACAACGATTTTTTCATTGCCACCGATTTTGATGCCGGCAACATCAACAATCGTATCAGCCGGGTGAAATAAACGGTTGGCTTTTTTATATGGTGCCGCAATACGTGTTACATTTTCTACAAATGGATGTGCTTTTACCAGCTTTTCATCCACCTTGCTGGTATCACCGACCAACCCAAAGACATTGTAGTTGTCACCATAAATCATGGTAACAGATAAGCCTTTGTTTTCAAAGCTTTTTACAAGCTTATTGACCTCTTCCTTAGGTGCATCCTTCTTTAATGTAATAATCATAAGTTTATCCCTCTTCTTTCTTTATAATTTTTGACAATATGCATCAAACATTTGTTTGATCATTTCTATGACAGTACCAAGATCGTTATTGTTGTCGATACAGATATCTGCAGCTGCTTCATATAACGGCGCTCTTATATCCAGCATTTCCTGTATGGCAGCTTTACTCTTTGATAAAGGACGTGCATCGTCTACTAAAAGTTTGTCGATATCCCGTCTGATATAACAAAGCATACCATTTCGCTTTAAAGCATTAACGTTCTGTTTTCTTAAAATGCTGCCGCCACCTGTTGCAATCACAGCCTGCTTTTTCTGTGACAGCTGCAAGATTACTTTGGTTTCCAAATCACGGAAGTATGCTTCACCTTCATCCTGGAAAATGTCTTTGATTGATTTTTTAGCAATCTGTTCTATTTGTGTATCTACATCATAGAATTCTTTATGCAGATCTTCTGCTAATTGTCTGCCAATGCTGGATTTACCGCTGCTTGGCATTCCAATCAATACAATGGATGTCATTTCCTTCATCATATCACGATATATTTCGTGAATAGCATGATTTTCTATGCTTGTTGATAAAAAGTGTTCAACAGCAACTTTTGCCTGCGCTATCAGCATTTCTAGACCACCAATGGAAGGTACATTCTGATTGTTTGCCTGTACACAAAGGGAGGTACGAAGTGGATTATAGATAATATCCACCACATATTTTAAATCTTTGAAGGCAGTTAAATCAAGTGGGCAATCATCATCATGGGGATACATCCCACTTGGAGATGTATTAATGATGATATCTGCATCCATATGCTGCTGATAGACTTCATCATAACTGATGGTATTTGCACTTTTTGAACGGCGTACCTTTAAAATTTCTTTTGCATGGAAATCTTTTAAAACTTTTGTGATTGCTTTAGCGGCACCACCATCGCCAATCATCAATACCTTTTGACCTTGGATGGGAACACCATGGCGTTTTAACATATAAGCGAATCCATCATAATCGGTGTTATACCCATATAATCTGCCATCCCGGTTGACAATCGTATTCACACTGCCAATAGCCTGCGCTTTTTCATCAATTTCATCAAGATAAGCCATACAATCAATCTTATAAGGAATCGTCACGTTGATTGCCTTGAAATCATGCTGCTTCATGAATACTGGAAATTCTTCTTTTGTTAACGGACATAAATCATATGTGTAATCTGCCAGCTTTTCGTGGATTTCTTTGGAAAAACTGTGCGATAAATGTTCTCCAATCAGTCCATATTTCATAACTTCACCCCTTTTTTCGGAAAGTATCATGATATAAAAAGAAAAGCATCATGGTCATTTGCCTCGATGCTTTGTTACGCCCTGATAAATACAAAATAACCATTTGTTACATGGCTTTATCAGGGCTATCTAAAGTAAAAATAAAATTTAGAAGATGTTTGTTTCATCATAAATACCACTCCAATTGCCTCTAGCATACCGTATCTATTGAAAAAAAGCAAGTGTTTTTATGTAATTTTTATGAAAACAATGTAACAAAAAATGAAAAATCTATCAAAAAGAATAGACGAATTGACAAATTTCGACTATAATGTTCTAGTGAAAGGGGCATGTTGTATGTTGAAAATCAAAAATCTTACGATTGGTGATGGCATACCGAAAATCTGTGTACCTATGTGCAGTGCAAATGAAGAACAGCTGATAAAAGAAGCTGATGAAATTGCCGCAAAGCATGTGGATATCGCAGAATGGAGAATGGATCATTATGAAAATGTATTTGACATAAAGCGTGTGGTTTCTTTTGCGGAAACGCTGAAAAAGCATTTAGCAGATACACTTTTGTTATGTACCTTTCGAACAGGTAGAGAAGGCGGCAATCCGATTGCATTCGATGATAATCTTTATTTTGATATGAATAAAGCTTTGATTAAAAGCAGACACCTGGATATGATTGATTTAGAATTGTTCATGGATAAACTAAGATTAAAAGAATTGATTGCGACTGCGCATATCTATGGCGTTCATGTGATTATGAGTAATCATGACTTTCATCGAACACCGGGGAAAGAAGAATTAATGACACGATTGATGACCATGAAACGAATGGAAGCAGATATTTTAAAGATTGCGGTTATGCCAAAAAATGAAGAAGATCTGTTAACACTGTTAGAAGTGACACAACAGATGAAATCCAGAGTGCCAAAGCAGGCATTAGTGACGATATCCATGGGCAAACAAGGATTATTGTCAAGAATCAGTGGAGAGATTTTTGGTTCATCCATCACATTTGCTACAATGCATGGACAAAGTGCACCAGGGCAGATTCCATATGAAGAGCTTCAAAAAGTTTTACAGATGATCCATCAAAATCTAATGTCAGATGATATTTAGTAAATCGGTTTACTAAATGATGGGTTTGTGGTATATTACTATTGTATTCACTTAGTGAACATAGTAAAATAGTAATAGGAAAATTGTAACGGTTTACAAAATGTAGAGCTATAGAGAGGAGAAACCATGTACAAGATTATTAAGAAAGAAATTTTGAATCCTACGGTTACAAAAATGGTCGTAGAAGCTCCAGCGGTTGCAAAGAAAGCATTAGCTGGTCAGTTTATTATTTTGCGTGTTAATGAAAATGGAGAACGTATTCCATTGACGATTGCTGATTATGATAGAGAAAACGGTACAATCACAATCATATTCCAGATTGTTGGAAAGACAACCATGCTGTTGAATGAATTAAATGAAAATGACTACATCCAGGACTTTGTAGGTCCTTTAGGAAAACCATCTAATATTGAAGGTTTAAAAAAGGTCTGCGTTATTGGTGGAGGTGTAGGATGTGCCATTGCGTATCCTACAGCAAAAGCATTGCACGAAAATGGTGCTGAAGTAACTGTTATCACTGGCTTTAGAAATAAAGACCTTGTGATTTTAGAAGATGAACTCAAGAATGTCAGTGATCATGCATATCTTGTCAGCGATGATGGAAGTACAGGTACCAAAGGACTTGTGACAAACGTGTTGGAAGATTTGATTAATCAAGGTGAAACATTTGATGAAGTTATCGCGATTGGACCATTAATCATGATGAAATTTGTTTGCCAGTTGACAAAGAAATACAATATCAAGACGACTGTATCTATGAATCCAATTATGATCGATGGTACAGGAATGTGTGGAGGATGTCGTTTAACCGTTGGCGGAAAGACAAAATTCGCCTGTGTAGATGGACCTGACTTTGACGGTCATGAAGTAGACTTCGATGAAGCAATGAGTCGTGGAGCAACATATCGTGACTTTGAAGCAAGAGAAAGAGAAGCTACATGTAATCTGTTGAAGAAAGGAGATGCACAATAATGCCTAATATGTCTTTGAAAAAGGTAGAAATGCCTGTACAGGATGGAGAAGTAAGAAGAAATAACTTTGATGAAGTTACACTTGGATATACAAAAGAAATGGCGATGGAGGAAGCAGAACGCTGTCTGCATTGTCCTACAAAACCTTGTATCAGTGGATGTCCAGTATCTGTCAATATTCCTGATTTTATCGAACAGGTAAAACTGGGTGAATTTGAAAAAGCTTACCAGATCATTCACCAAACAAGCTCTTTGCCTGCTGTTTGTGGACGTGTATGTCCTCAGGAAACACAATGCGAGAGTAAATGTGTGCGTGGCGTAAAAGGGGAAGCAGTAGCGATTGGACGTTTGGAACGATTTGTTGCGGACTGGCATCGTGAAAATGTAAAAGAAGAAATTGTGAAACCAGAAAGCAATGGTCATAAAGTAGCTGTTGTTGGGGCAGGTCCTGCAGGGCTTACCTGTGCTGGTGACTTAGCAAAAAAAGGTTATCATGTATCTGTATTTGAAGCATTACATGTTGCAGGTGGTGTATTGATGTATGGTATTCCTGAATTCCGTTTACCAAAAGCAATCGTACAAAATGAAATCGAAGGCTTAAAGAACATGGGTGTAGATATTGAAACAAACATGGTAATCGGACGCAGTGAATCTGTGGATGATTTATTTGATGCAGGTTATGAAGCTGTATTTATCGGTAGTGGTGCAGGTCTTCCTAACTTTATGAATATGCCTGGTGAAAACCTGAAAGGTGTATATTCCGCAAATGAATTCTTAACACGTTGTAACCTGATGAAGGCTTATAAAGAAGGCAGTGATACACCAATTCAGCATCCAAAACGTGCTGTGATTGTTGGTGGTGGTAATGTTGCTATGGATGCTGCACGTTGTGCAAAACGTTTAGGCGTAAAAGAAGTAACAATTGTTTACCGTCGTAGTATGGAAGAACTTCCTGCACGTAAAGAAGAAGTAGAACATGCGATGGAGGAAGGTATTGTCTTTAATCTGTTGACAAATCCTGTACGTGTACTTGGCGATGAAAATGGCTGGGTTAAAGGTATGGAATGTGTGAAGATGGAGCTTGGAGAACCTGATGAAAGCGGCAGACGTCGTCCAGTTGAAATCAAAGACAGCAACTTTGTATTAGATGTAGACTGTATGATCATGGCAATTGGAACAAGTCCTAATCCATTGATCCGCTCTACTACAGAAGGCTTGGAAACAAATCGTAAAGGCTGTCTGATTGCAAATGAAAACGGAGCGACTACACGTGATGGCGTATTTGCCGGCGGGGATGCTGTAACAGGTGCCGCAACGGTTATCTTAGCTATGGGTGCAGGTAAAACAGCAGCGAAAGCAATTGATGAATATATCCAGAATAAATAACATAGAAAGCCTAGCAGGAATGCTGGCTTTTTTTTGGTTTCACAGAAAAACAAAAATATACATATATCATTATATTTTAGGAATCTTGCGAAATTTGTTATAAGAAAATCACTGAAAATTCAATGGAAGGGTTTACAGTTGGCAACAAAAATGTTATTATATTTACAGAAATAAGTACCTTATTTCTGATATCATAATATTGGCTCTATTATGATAAGAAGAAAGATTGTGCATTCTTTACATTCCTTCCTTTAATTGTTAGATTGCATAAGCTTTCTGAATTTATTCATATCGATTTCCTTTCGATAACCTAGTGAGAAGAACGTGATTCCTGTCACGTTCTTTTTACATCAAAAAACCAATGTGATTTCATGTGAAAATAAAAACTGGTGATTGTAAAATTAAAAAATACATGATATCCTACTAATGGTGATAACATGAAAAAGAAATACAGAAAATTGATTATCTATGGAGTAGCAGGCATCCTGTTCTTCTTTCTGCTGTCTTTGGTATTCCCAGGACTAATGTTTATCGCAAAAACAGGTGCTTTGCTTGTTTATGCCGGTGTTAGTTTTACCCAGATCTTAATGATGAGAAATATGCATGAGGATGTAGAAAAGCCAATCATCTTTACCATTGCTGTCACATTGATTATGGGATATTTACTGTTTTTTGTTTAAAATCCATTGACAAATATATGTGCATTTCGTTATACTAAACAAGTAAAGGCGATGAAATAAAGTAGTACCTGCGAAAGTGTTTTAGAGAGCAGCTGGATGGTGGAAAGCTGTACATGGAAACGGGGAACTCGTTATGGAGCCGATAGCAATATCCGTCTTACTTCGCGTTAAGAAGAAATGAAGGGCATTTTTCTTTTGTGAAAGATGAACTAAGGTGGTACCGCGTTAATACAACGTCCTTAGATACAAGGACGTTTTTTTTATGAATGTAAAGGAGAGAATTAGTATGGCATTCAATCATGTTGAAATTGAAAAGAAATGGCAGAAGTTCTGGCTGGAAAACAAGACATTTGCTTGTGATACCCATGACTTCAGCAAACCTAAGTACTATGTACTGGATATGTTCCCATATCCAAGCGGCAATGGTCTGCATGTAGGACACCCGGAAGGATATACTGCTACAGATATCATTGCACGTATGAAACGTATGCAAGGCTTTAATGTATTACATCCAATGGGATGGGATGCATTTGGTCTACCTGCAGAACAATTCGCAATTCAGACAGGAAATCATCCTGCTCAGTTCACAAAGAAAAATGTAGATCATTTCCGTGAACAGATCCAATCATTAGGTTTTTCTTATGACTGGGATCGTGAAATCTCTACTACAGATCCATCTTACTATAAATGGACACAGTGGATTTTTATTCAGTTATACAACAAAGGTTTGGCTTATGTAGATGAAATTCCTGTTAACTGGTGTCCAGAACTTGGAACTGTACTTGCCAATGAAGAAGTAATTGACGGTAAAAGTGAGCGTGGAGGATATCCGGTAATTCGTAAACCAATGCGTCAGTGGGTATTAAAAATCACGGAATATGCAGAACGTTTACTGGAAGATTTGGAATTATGTGACTGGCCACAATCCACAAAAGAAATGCAGATCAACTGGATTGGAAAATCACAGGGTGCCAACGTTATCTTTAAAATCAAAGATACCAACAAAGAATTCACAGTATTTACAACACGTTGTGATACATTGTTTGGGGCTACGTATTGTGTTATGGCACCAGAACATCCTTATGTAGATGAAATCTGTACACCTGAACAGAAACAGGCAATTGATGAATATAAGAAAACTTGTGCCAGCAAGTCTGATTTGGAACGTACAGAATTAAACAAAGAAAAGACGGGTGTATTTACAGGTGCTTATGCCATCAACCCGGTAAATGGAAAAGAAGTTCCAATCTGGATTTCTGATTATGTATTAGCATCTTATGGAACAGGTGCAATTATGGCTGTTCCTGCACATGATACACGTGACTATGAATTTGCTAAGAAATTTGGTATTGATATCATTCCAGTATTAGAGGGTGGCAATATCGAAGAAGAAGCATTCACAGAAGATGGTGTACATATCAATTCTGAATTCTTAAATGGTATGGGTAAACAAGAAGCAATCGATACCATGATCAAATGGCTGGAAGAACACAAATGTGGATGTGCAAAAACAACCTATAAATTAAGAGATTGGTTATTCTCACGTCAGCGTTATTGGGGAGAACCAATTCCTATCATTCATATGGAAGATGGTACAATGCGTACAGTTGATATCGATGAATTACCACTTGAATTACCTGAAACAAAAAACTTTAAGCCAAATGAACACGGAGAATCACCACTTGCACACTGTTTGGATTTCATCAATGTGGAAATTGATGGTGTTAAAGGAAAACGTGAAACCAACACTATGCCACAATGGGCTGGAAGCTGCTGGTATTATTTACGTTATATCGATCCTAAAAACAATGATGCAATCGCTGATCCAGAGTTATTAAAACACTGGCTGCCAGTTGATTTATATGTAGGTGGTGCAGAGCATGCCGTACTTCACTTATTGTATGCTAGATTCTGGCATAAGGTATTATATGACTGTGGTGTAGTCCCTACAAAGGAACCATTCCAGAAGTTGTTCCACCAAGGTATGATCTTGGGTGAAAACAATGAAAAAATGTCCAAATCAAGAGGCAATGTTGTAAATCCTGATGAAATCGTAGAAAGCCATGGTGCAGATGCACTACGTGTATATGAAATGTTTATGGGACCACTTGAAGCTGCACTTCCTTGGAGTACAACTGGCTTGGATGGTGCTAGAAGATGGTTAGATCGTGTATGGCGTTTATATACAGAATATGATAAATTCACAGATACCAATGATGGTAAATTAGATCGTGTATATCATGCGACAATTAAAAAGGTCACAAGAGATGTAGAAACATTAAATCTGAATACAGCAATTTCCCAGATGATGATCTTTATCAATGAATGCTATAAAGTGGACAGCATTTACAAAGAATATGCTATTGGCTTTTTAAAATGCTTTGCATGCTTCGCACCTCACTTAGGAGAAGAAATCTGGCAGAAGGTATTCCATAAAGATACAACGATTACGTATGAACCTTGGCCAACATATGATGAATCTAAACTGGTAGAAGATGAAGTAGAAATCATCGTTCAGGTAAATGGCAAGCTGCGTGGTAAATTTAAAACCGCAAAAGATAGCAGTGAAGATGTCATCAAAGAAACTGCAATGCAGATGGAAACAGTAAAAGCACAGATTGAAGGCAAAACCATTAGAAAAATTATTGTCGTAAAAGGCAGAGTTGTTAATATCGTAGCAAATTAATATATAAGGTGTGGTGATTCATCACACCTTTTTCTAAAAGGATGAAGATATCATGGATGCAAAGAAAATCGGGGCATTCATCAAAATGATGCGAGAAGAAAAAAAGATGACAATTGATGAATTTGCGAAAGCAGCTAATCTTGAATCAAAGGCAATCATAGAATATGAAGCAGGGGTAAAAAAATTAAACAGCAAAGAATTAACGAATATTTCCAAGGCATTACAAGTGCCGCTGATCAGTGTGATTTGGGGTGAAAAACCTAATTGGGAACAAAAACCGGCTATTCATAGAAAAGAAAAGTTGTAAAAAATCATGCCTGTAATATAAGATATTGGAAAAATACGGTGGTTTCATGCGGTTTCTGTTGCAAGCCCCTTGTTTTTTATGCTATACTAACTAAGGAAATTTGGAAGGTGATTAAAATGGGTAGACATTTTGAAGTACGTGCCGCTTCTATGGCAAAAACCGCAGCAGTAAAGGCAAAATTATATTCAAGATATGGTAAAGAAATTCTGATGGCAGCGAAAGCCGGTGTGCCTGATCCAGAAATGAATGCATCTTTGAAAAAAGTAATCGAACGTGCAAAAGCAAATCAGGTACCTGCAGATGTTATCAAAAGAGCAATTGATAAAGCAAAAGGTGGAACAACAGAAAACTATTCACCAGCTACATATGAAGGGTTCGGTTCTGGTGGAGCCGCAACTGTAATCATTGACTGTTTGACAGATAATGCAAACAGAACAATCGCTGATTTACGTGCTTGTTTCAATAAATCACACGCAAAATTAGGTGTTGCAGGATGTGTATCTTTCAACTATGAACACGTTGGTTTGTTATCTATCGCATACGAAGATGAAGAAGCGATGATGGATGCTTTGATTATGGCAGAAGTTGAATTAAAGGATATCGAAGTTGAAGATGGACAGATGAATATCACTGTGGAACCAACAGATTTGAATAAAGCAAAGGACGCAATTGAAGCATTGATTCCTGATGTAACATTTGACGTATTGGAAGATACTATGCTTCCTAATGAATATGTTACATTAGAAGGAGAAGATTTAAAATTGTTCCAGCGTTTGATCAACCTGTTGAATGAAGTAGATGATGTACAGCAGGTATATCACAACTGTGGAAATATTAACGATCCTGCAGAATAATGAAATGAAACGGGCAGAAATGCTCGTTTTCCTATATCACAAGGAAAAAGGATGTGAGCATAATGGGAAATAATCAAATGCTGGTTTTTCAGGCAATCACAAAGTATCATCATGCGACGATGGTTGAGCTGGTAAGGGAAAGCAATCTTTCATCTCCTGTTGTAAAACAGATCTTAGAAGAAATGGAATCACGGGGATATGTTGAAAAACAGATGTTGAATACATCTTCCAAAGGTAGAAATGCCAATGTATATAGTTTAAATCATAAGAAATTTATGATTTTGGGATTATTTATTGATGAGCGAACAGTGGATATATCCATACGAGATGCTTTATCACATACGCATTATGAAAACCATCTCTATCTGAAAGAAACAAAAGAACTGGAAGATTTTATTGTGACACTGGTAGAACGTTTTGCGGTGACATGTGTCAGTGTTGCGGCTGCCGGTATCGTGGATGGTCTGTATTTTTATCGTAATCAAAAAGGAACGCTTGGTCAATTTGGCATATGCGAACAACTAAGCAAACGTTTGTCAATTCCTGTCATAATTCAAAATGATGTAAAAACGATGATGATGGGATATGTTGCCAATCATACAATGAAAGATCTAGCATATGTATATTTTAGTACGACAGGTGTAGGAAGCAGTTATTGTTTTCATAAACAGATGATACAGGGGGTTCATCATTACAGTGGAGAACTAGGAATGATTCCATTTTATGGAAAAAGTATCAATGAAATCATTCAATCTGGTGTAGATGATCAGTTAATGAAAAATATTATCACACAGATCATCACCATTGTATCGGTAACCATTGATCCACAATGTATCGTTATTGCAGGTAAAAATATTCCTTTTCATTTAGAAAAAGAAATCAAAGAAAGTTGTAAAACATATTTAGGGGATCGATATGATCTGCACTTAGAATTTCGCAATGTTCCATTACTTGATGTAATGGAGGGGGTTCATTATCTAGGAATCCAGCGTTTGTTTGAAGAATATGTAAAACAAGGTAAAAAAGCGTAATTTTCAGTTGACAAAGCGATACGAAATGAGTAAACTAAAAGTACATCCGATGAAAAAGAGCATGTGCATGGATGTTTAGATAGAGAAGAAAACCTTGGCTGGAAGTTTTCACTAGACGATTGCATGATGGACACTTTGGAGGAGTTATCAGGAAATGGATAACCGTAGTTCTTGCGTTAAAGATAAAAGTGCATTCGTTATGAATGAAGTTAGGTGGTACCGCGTGAACAACGTCCTTTCATGTAAAGGACGTTTTTTTTAGGATGAACGTGGTGATAACATATGATAAAAAGGAGGAAATCAGTATGAACTATCAGGTCCCAAGAGGAACACAGGATGTATTGCCAAAGGATATTAGTAAATGGCACCAGATTGAAGAAATGATCCGTCAGTTTTGTTATGTATACAACTTTGAAGAAATCCGTACACCAATTTTTGAGCACACTAACGTATTCAAAAGAGGAAATGACTCCAGTGATATGGTCAATAAAGAAATGTATACTTTTACATTGGAAAACAGCTCCACATCATTGACACTTCGCCCAGAAGGAACAGCTGGTGTTGTCAGAAGCTTCGTGGAAAATAAAATGTTTGGATATCCGGATTTACCAATGAAAATGTATTATGTCGGTCCACAGTGCCGTCATGAACGTCCACAGAAAGGCAGAATGAGAATCTTCAACCAGTTTGGTGTGGAGGTCGTCGGCGCAAAAAGTCCAATGCTAGATGTAGAAGCCATCGCTTTAGGGTATTCATTTTTATCTGCTGTTGGTTTACAGGATATGAAGGTATTAATTAATACTTTGGGTGATGATGCATCACGTGATGCTTATCGTACGGCATTAAAAGAACACTTTAAAGACGGTATTAAGGATATGTGTGGAGATTGTCAACGTCGTTATGAACAAAATCCTTTACGTATCTTAGATTGTAAAGTCGATCATGATTCTGAATTAATGAAAACAGCGCCTAAGATGAGTGATTATCTTACAGAAGAGAGTAAAGCTTATTTTCAGGCAGTATTAGATGGCTTGGATGCACTGGGTATCCCATATGAAATTGAGGATACATTAGTACGTGGGTTAGATTATTATACACACACCGTATTTGAAATCGTAAGTGAAAATAAAGAAATGGGTGCACAGTCTACTGTACTTGCTGGTGGCCGTTATGATGGACTGGTTGAATATTTTGGTGGTCCTGAAAAGATGAGTGGTATTGGATGGGCACTAGGTATTGAACGTTTGATTATCGCATGTGAAGCAGAAGGTATCGTATTAGGTGAAGATGAAGGCTTGGATGCTTATGTATTATGTTTATCACCAAAGGTACAAATTGAAGCTTTACAGATTGTTACAGAGTTAAGAGCTGCCGGTTATCGCAGTGAATGTGAATTCTTAAATCGTTCATTTAAAGCGCAGTTTAAAACTGTAGAGCGCAAGAAAGCTAAGACTGCAATCATCGTTGGTGAAAAGGATATTGAACAGGGTACCGTCAATATCAAAAATATCGCTACACAAACACAACAGACAGTTGCATTAGATGGTGTTGTGGATGCAATGGATGCATTGTTTGGTGAAGAAGAACATGAACATGTTTGTACATGTGAAGATGGAAACTGTACATGTGGACAGCATAAAGAATAGGAGAATAAGCATGAAAAGAACACATACAAATGGAGAATTAAGATTATCCAATGTGAATGAACAGGTGACACTTATTGGTTGGGTCGCAAAACGCAGAAATTTTGGCGCACTTGTTTTCATTGATTTACGTGATCGCTCTGGTATCACACAGCTGGTATTCAATGAAGAACTGGCAAAACAGATCAGTGACGTACGTAATGAATACATATTACAGGTAAGCGGCATTGTTGTGGAACGTAAAGATAAGAACCCAAAACTTGCGACAGGGGATATCGAAATCCAGGTAGAAGAAGTTACCATCGTAAATAAAGCAGAAACTACGCCAATCATTGTTGCGGATGAAACAGATGCATTGGAAGATACACGTTTGAAATATCGTTATCTTGATTTAAGAAGAAGTCCGATACAAAAGAATCTGATGCTTCGCCATCAGGTCACAATGATCACAAGAAACTTCTTGTCAGATCATGGATTCTTGGAAATTGAAACACCAATCCTATGTAAGTCTACACCAGAAGGTGCTCGTGACTATTTGGTCCCAAGTCGTGTAAGTCCTGGAGAATTTTATGCACTTCCACAATCACCACAGATTTATAAACAATTATTGATGGTGGGTGGATTAGAAAAATATTTCCAGATCGCAAGATGTTTCCGTGATGAAGATTTACGTGCAGACCGTCAGCCTGAGTTTACACAGATCGATATTGAAATGAGCTTTATCGAAGAAGAAGATATCTGGAATATTACAGAAGAACTGATGCGCAAGATATTTAAAGAAATCAAACATGTGGATCTTCCTGAATTTGTACGTATTCCATATGATGAATGTATGGAACGCTTTGGAAGCGATAAACCTGATATGCGTTTTGGTATGGAATTGTGCAATGTAAATGATATTTTTGCGAACACAACCTTTAAGATTTTCGCAGACGTATTAGAAAATAAAGGCGTTATTCAGGCAATGGTTGTGAAAGGCGGCGCAGATAAATTCTCACGTAAAGATTTAGACAAGCTGCAGGAATTTGTAAAAGTATATGGCGCAAAAGCGCTGGCGTATTTAAAACTTGCGAATGGGGAATTCAGTGGCTCTGTCGCAAAAGTTGTAAGTGATGAAGAAAAAGCTGTACTAAAAGCACAGCTTGGTTTAGAAGATAATGATTTATTGTTCATGGTTGCGGCTAAGAAAAAAGTTGCCCAAACATCACTTGGTGCCTTAAGAAACAAGCTTGGTCATGATTTAAATCTGATCGATGAATCAAAATTCGCCTTCCTTTGGGTCACAAACTTCCCAATGTTTGAATATGTAGAAGAAGAGGATCGATATGTTGCGGCACATCATCCATTCACTTGTCCAAATTTAGAAGATGTAGATAAACTAATGAGTGATCCGGCAAATTGCTATTCTCGTGCATATGACCTTGTATTAAATGGCTATGAACTGTTAAGTGGTTCTATCCGTATTCATGATCAAGAACTTCAAAAGAAAGTCTTTGAAGCAATTGGCATGTCTTTAGAAGAAGCTTATAATAAATTTGGATTCTTCATTGATGCATTTAAATATGGTACACCTCCACATGGTGGTGTAGGTATTGGATTAGAGCGTTTGGTCATGATTCTGGCAGGAACTGACAATATCCGTGATGTTGTCGCATTCCCTAAAACAGCTAGTGCATCTGATCTAATGAGTGAAGCACCAAGTCCGGTATATGATGAACAATTGAAGGAATTGCATATTGGTATTACACATCCTGTAAAAGAACACTAATGAATATATAAAAAAAATCGGTTGAAAAATCGATTTTTTTTATTTTTAAAATGGAGTTTATTGAAAAATGGTTAAAGATTATCTTTTAATTTCCAAAATGATGACACGACATACATATATAATCTATTTTTTTATTATATTTCAAAAAAATGAAAACGTTTGCTTTTTTATTAAAACTGATATATTATTAATTATATGGTAAGCAAAATCATATTAGATTAATATTTAAAGGATTCCACAATGTAAGAAAGGAGATTTCTATGATTTCATTAAACAACATAACAAAACAATTTGGAAAGCATGTCGTTTTACAAGATTTAAGCCTTGAGTTTGAGGCAAACAATATGTATGCCATCACTGGTGTAAGCGGCTGTGGCAAGAGCACCTTATTAAATATCATTGGAAAATTGGATAAACCAACACAAGGAGAAGTTTTATATCATCAAAAGCCAATTAAGAACGTAAGAAATTATTTACGAAGTGAAATTGGTTATTTGTTTCAAAATTATGCGTTGATCGAAGAACAAAATGTAGAAAAAAATTTAAAAATCGCTTTGGCTTATCAAAAAAATAAAGAAAAATCTATATCTCAGGTACTCGAAACTGTTGGACTGAGTGGCTATGAAAAGCAAATGATTTATGAATTAAGTGGTGGAGAACAACAACGAGTAGCATTGGCAAGAATTTTGTTAAAGCCATGTAATGTGGTATTAGCAGATGAACCGACCGGAAATTTAGATGAAAAAAATCGTGATGAAGTTATCGAAATATTAAAAGGGATGAAAAAAGAAGGAAAATGTGTGATTATTGCGACTCATGATCCATTTGTGGCAAATGCATGTGATCATATCATCACATTGGAAAAACATAAATGAAAAAAGTGCTGATTCTTGTATGGCTGTTCATATCTGCAATTATGGGGTATATGTCTATACAAACAGTTTCTAAAATAGATCAACAAAGAAGTTTTTCCTTCCTTTATACGAACGATAATGTGTGGCGATACAATATCGCTAATGATACAAATAAAGATATCACTAATCAATTACAACAATTCGCCAAAGAAGAACACTTAAATATGTTTTTTACAAAAACGAAAAAAATATTTTATCCTAATATGCCAGTGCAAGAAGAATTTGAAGCCATTGTGGGTAATCCTCAACAGATGAATGAAATTTGTTCTGATTGGGAGAATGATCATCAATGTCAAATTGAATTTAGTGATAAAAAAAATCAGGTAACAATTAAAAATTATGAAAATATTGATCCTACAATATTTTACATAAGTGGAAACATACAAGAACTAACTGATATACAAACAAAGTTATCTAAATTATTTCCAGATATGAAAGTAACAACTGAAGAAATGCCGGGATATGAGATTCACAATAGTCTAGTTGTATCCATGATTGGCACAGTATTTATGGAAGATACAAAACCCTATCTGGTTGCCATTATTGTTTTACTAGTTATCACATTATTATATTTTGTCGATCAGAGCAAAACGTTTGCTGTAAAAAATCTTCATGGATATGCATTTATACGGACATATTTAGATGAGATGAAAGAAATTATAAAAATAGGTTGTATTTGTACTGTTATCATATTCGGTATAAAAATCATCTATCTGTTTATAATGAAAACAGCATTTAAAAACATTTTGTTTTACCTATGGATAAATTTACTTTCTGTTTTGTTTTTGTTTATTCTATATTTGCTGCTCAGCTTCCCAAGCTTATATTTGTGCACAAGACAAAAAATTGTTAATTTATTAAAGGGAAAGTTAAATTTAAGACCAGCCAAAATAACCATTTCGGTTTTAAAAGTAATCTTGGTCTCTTTATGTATTGTGAGTAGTTGTGAATATATGTTCAGTATTGAAAGGGCATATCATAATATTCAGCATAAAGAAGTGTATGAAAAATTATGTACAGGTTTTTCTAAGATTCAGTTAGATGAGAACTGGAACTATGAATTTGATGATAATAATTATTTCACAAACACAGTAGATGCACTGAGTAAGAAATATGAACTAATTTATTGGAGAGAAAGGATTAGTGTCGCAACAAACGTAGAAATCGACTTATATGATGAAATTGGTCGTACAACGAATTATGAGTATATCAACCGTCTTAAGTTGATAGATGTAGATGGAAATGTCGTACATATTGAACCTCAAAGCGGAAAACATCTACTTATGAGTGAAAAATATAAAGATCAGCAAAAAGAAATTGAAAAAGTATATCCAATATTATCGACTTATGTGACATATTTAAAAGAAGATCAACCAATATTCTTGTTTGATGTACAAGATAAAAAATATGCGACAGGAAAAGGAGAGGATTACGTCTTATTTACAGATACACAATTACTGACATCTTCCATGAATCAATCATATATATATTTTAAAGCAACACCAGAGGAGTTGAAAGCAACACTTCAGGAAGCTGGTATAAAAAATCATCTTTTATATGATGATTTAGCTGTTTTAAGCAATTATGAATATGATCGTTGGATGAAACGAGCAGAAAATGATATTTTCAATTTTCTAGTCTATTTTACAATGATTATAGTCATTCTTAGTATGGACATAAGTTTCTATAAGAAAAGTAACTGGAAACAAATCATGGTAAGACAGTTATTAGGATATAGTGAACGAAGGATTCATCGTAAAAAGATATTGAAAGAAATTGGCTTTATACTCATAGAATGTATACTATCCTATTTTATCATGTTTGTATATGGACATAACGGATATTATACAGATTACTTTATTTTCATGATGATTACAATTACAGTTTTAGATTTTATAATGTTTAGTGTATCCATGTATTTGATGAACCGAAATACGCTTCAGGAAAATCTGAAAAAATAAAGACCAAATGGAGAATAATAATAGGAAATCATAAACGAAAAGAGATTTCTAAAATGATGAGTATCATTAATCATTTTAAAAATCTTTTTTCATCTGTAATTAGAAAAATTGTACTTTATACTATTGTGCTTTTTTCATACACTCTTCAGGTAATTTATCATCACGAAAACCTTTAAATACCGGTTGACGAAGGCCACCTTGTTTTGTATATTCCATAAACTTAACGGTACCAACTAGAAATGGCTTGATCCATATCGCATTTTCATTTCCTTCAGGATAAATATCAAATGGACAGTCTTCACTTTTCTTACTGTGCGTTTGTAGATAGGAAAGGGAAACACCCATACTGACATGCCCCATATAGGTAAGATGTTGATGATCATATTGTGCCATTACCAGTGAAACAACACCTTTTTCTTTTAAAATATATCCTGTAATCACAAAGTCATCATCTAAAAGATTTTTACATTTGATCCATTCTTTTGTACGTTTATCTATATGATATTTGCTTTCCTTGCGTTTGGCAACGATGCCTTCTAATCCATGTTGTTTCGCCAAATCAAACAAACGGATGCCATCTTTTTCAATATAGCGGCTGATATTGATTCTTTCATTTTCTTTGATGATTTTTGATAAATGCTGCTTTCTTTTCATCAAGGGTAGATCCACAAGAAATTGATCTTTATCATATAAGATATCAAATGCTGTAAAGGTAGCTGGATATTTGGAAGCATGCAGCCTGATTTTGAAAGGATCACTTGTTAGAGTACGTTTCTGTACTTCAAAGAAATCGTTGATGCCATCTTTGAAAATATATAACTCACCATCCAGAATACAACGGTGCTTTACTTGTTTGCCAATATCTTTTAACTCTGGAAACTTTCGATTCAATAATAATCCACGTTTATTTTGCAAGACAGCTTTATGCTCATCTACATAAACCAGACAGCGAACACCATCCATCTTCCATTCATAGATATAATCTTCATCATCAAATGCCGGCTGTTCAACACCAATCAACATAGGGCGGATATCCCGTTTATCAAAGTCCATCAGTGAGTAACCCGCCGTCTTCTACCTTTGGCTTTTGGCTTACTTTGCGCAATAGACTGTTGTAAAGCTTCCATTAAATCCATTGGTGTAATGTTATCTTTACGTGCATCACTGCCATGGACAACATCATCTCCATGAATTTTAGCTTCAATGGCTTCTTTTAAACGTTCCTGAAACTCATCATGATATAACTCTGGTTCAAATGGTTTCTTCATACTTTCAATCAATTGTTTTGCCATATCTTTTTCAGCTTTTTCAATTTTTGGATGTGTAAGAGTTTTAGGCATATCCACAATTTCATCATCATAAAATAATGTTTTCACTAAAATGCCTTCCTCTTCTGGACATAATGCCAATAGTGTTTCCTTTGTGCCAATCACGGTTTTCGCAATAGCGACAACACCTAGATCCTTCATTGCGGCATATAATAACTCATATGCTTTTTCCGCATGTTTTTCAGGTATCGCATAATAGTTTTTTTCATAGAAAATATCGCGTATCCCTTCCAGCTCACTGAACTGAAGGATATGAATGGTACGATCTTTTTCTGCCTTTAATTCTTCAATTTCATCATTTGTCATAATGACATACTTATCCTTTTCATATTGGTATCCTTTCACGATATCATCACTTTTTAATTCTTTCTGACAATTAGGACAATATTTCTTATATTTGACACGTTCTTTCGTATCCTTGCATAACTGATTAAAAGAAATATCATTATCCTGTGTTGTACGATACATTTGGATAGGAATATGTACAAGTCCAAATGAAATAGCGCCTTTATGTGCGACTGCCATGTTATCACCTCTATATTATTCTGTAAGGTTTTTGACAAATCATTCCATGAAGATAGGAAACAATCAGCAAGTGAGGAAACAGCACGATTTAGAACAAGAAAAAAAATAATGTCAAGGGGTATATTTTTTTAGAAACCATGATATACTATATTTGTCCAAGAGGTATACATTTTTCCTACACTTAGAGATAAGGGAGCCCGGACGTCGCATTTTTGTGTTGAAGACCTGCTACGTGCAGGGATCCTGAAAATTTGCGCAGGACACCCACCTGTATATACAGGGAAAGATCTCTCCTCTTGGACTTAAAAAAGCAGATGAAGAATGTTTCATCTGCTTTTTTTATGCTTTATTGATATGACGGGAAATATAATATATTAAAGGGGGGATACTAAATAGATTTGTAATAAAAAATTATATTTTCATAAAATATTGTTTCGTTTATTTTTACTTTTTATTTCCGTACGGTAATGTTATAATGAAGCCATATCATACAAACATTCAGGAGGATTTTTATGGACGCAAAAGAACGTTTTATCAACATATATAAAGAGATGATTCATCGTGAAGGCAGTGATAAATTGTTAGATTATTTATTAAGTGAACACTGTGATTTTTTCACTGCTCCCGCTTCTACCAGATTTCATGGCGCATATCCACAAGGACTTCTTGAGCATAGTTTAAACGTTTATGACTGTCTTTGTGATTATTTATCAAGAGAGCGGGCAAAGCAGGTTTATCATATGAATTATTCAGATGAAACAATCGCAATCGTGGCCCTGTTACATGATATCTGTAAGGTCAACTGTTATAAGGAAAGTACACGGAATGTGAAGGTGAACGGTACATGGACACAGGTACCATATTATGAATTTGATGATCAACTGCCATATGGGCATGGAGAAAAAAGTGTATACATCATCACAGGCTTTATGCGTTTAAGCAGGGAAGAAGCATTCGCAATTCGCTATCATATGGGATTTAGCGGTAATGATGAAGTAAGAAATGTTGGACAAAGCTTTGAACAGTTTCCATTATCTTTTGCATTAAGCTGTGCGGATATGGAGGCAACTTATTATATTGAAGGAAAGTAAAAACGATGTGATTTGATTACACATCGTTTTCTTTCATCATTTTTTCAAAAGGATCTTCCTCATCATCCTGCAGCTTATGCCATAGATCTACTTGCTTTTCATTGCTTAACATATGTACGAAATTACCTTTTGCCATTGGATATTTTTCATATAGCTCTTTCAACATGTCTTTCATTTCCTGTCGTTCTGTATAACCATCATTTGGACAGGTGCTTTTCACAAAAGGGATTTCATTATTGCATTGTGCATTTAAAATATCTTCTTCAAAGCAGTAAATCAAAGGACGTATAAACATCACATCGGTACGTGACATATACATCTTTGGTAAGAATGTCGCAATCTTGCCACCATGGATCATATTCATAAATAAAGTTTCTACAGCATCATTGCTGTGATGACCAAATGCGATTTTATTACAGTTGAGCTTTTTGGCTTCTTCAATGACAGAAGCCTTTTTGAATTTTGAACACAGACTGCATTTTAAATCGCCGTTTTTATCCAGATTACGTTGTAAGATTTTATATATCATAGAATCAAAGCTGTGAAATTCTATGCTTTCACGTTCACAGAAAGCTTCTACTTCTGAAAAATCCATATTGGGAAAACCGATTTTGATATGAATACCAACAACATGAAAGTTTTTACCCTGAAATTTTGAATACATATGTAACGCCGCAAGCAGTACCATACTGTCTTTTCCACCGCTTACCCCAACCGCAATACGATCACCATCCTGAATCATACGATAATCCTGATCCGCTTTCCTGATATTGCGTAATATCTCCTGTAATTTCATATTTTTACACATCCTTACATAACGTACAACATTATAGCATGCTTTTGTTTAAATCTGGAATGTAAATTTTTAAGATGACATAGAAAATTCAGGCTTTTTTTCTATCATAACAAAATACGAATAGATAGCTATTTCATTTCGTTTGTTGTATAATAAAGAACGGTGATAACATGGATGGAATTTTAGTAATTCATAAAGAAGCGGGTATGACAAGTCATGATGTTGTAGCCCAGCTAAGAAGAATTTTACATATAAAAAAAATCGGACATAGTGGAACCTTGGATCCACAAGCAACCGGTGTTTTATTGGTACTGGTAGGCAAGGCATGTAAAGCATTGCCTTATTTAGAGGATACAGATAAAGAATATATCGCAACCATGCGTTTGGGAGAAAAATATGATACTGATGACATCTGGGGAGCGTTACAGGAAACAAGAGAAGTAATGCCAATCCAGAATTTTGATTCTGTATTACAAACGTTTCAAGGGAATATCAAACAATATCCGCCAATGGTCAGCAGTGTTCGGGTCAATGGCAGAAAACTATATGAATATGCAAGAAATCATGAAACGGTGGAACGTCCTTTAAGAGATGTCACGATTTATGATATTGAAGCATTAGATGATCAAAAACTAGAGTTTCGTGTTGCTTGCAGTTCTGGTACATATATTCGCTCTTTATGTGTGGATATCGCAGAGAAAACAGGCAATCTTGGCTGTATGTCATCTTTGGTGCGCACAAAAGTAGGCAGATTTTCTTTAAACGATGCCTGTACATTAGATGATGCGAGAAATGGAAATTTCAAATTACATACCTTAATGGATATGTTTGCGGGATATACACAAATCGCATATGAACCCATTCAGGATGTTTTTAATGGGAAGAAAATTAAACTGCAATGTGATGCTGATGAAGTCATGATTACGCATAATCAGGAAATTGTTGCTGTTTATCAAAGAGTGGAAAACGATGTATATCGTTGTGCACGTGGATTATGGTAGGTGAAAGAATGAAGATATATCATATAGGAATCGATCATGGAGATGAGATAAAAACACCAATTACAGCATGTATCGGATATTTTGACGGTTTGCATTTGGGACATCAAAAACTGGTAGAATGTGTTGTGGAAACGGCTAAAAATACAAATACGGAGCCTTCTTTGATTACATTTGAACCAGACCCATGGAAGGTAATTAAACATATGGAACATATCCCGCACATAACACCAATGAAAAAACGTATGCAGATTGGAGAATCGCTGGGAATCAAAAATTGGATCATCTTGGATTTCACAAAAAGCATGGCAAATTTAAGTGTAGAAGGATTTCATCAGGAAGTACTTGGAAAATTAAATCTACATACACTTGTATGCGGATATGATTTCCATTATGCCGGCATGGGCAAAGGAAACGTAGATACGCTGAAAAGTCAAAGAGAATTTGAGGTAAAAGTTGTTGAAGAAGTTGACAGTGAACATCAAAAAATATCCAGTACTCGTATAGAAAAACTGCTGGAAGATGGAAGAATGGAGAAAGCAGCTGCCATTATGGGGAGAGCTTATGAAATCGAAGGACATGTAAAAGAAGGAAACCATATTGGCAGAACTGTAGGCTTTCCTACAGCTAATCTATTAATGGATGATCATTATATAACACCAAAACAAGGTGTTTATGTCGGTGAAGTTTTATGTAAAGGAATATGGTATCCTGCGATTATGAATGTAGGGCATAACCCAAGCTTTAATTATCAAAAGGATACATCTATGGAAGCGCATCTATTAGATTTTCAGGATGACATCTATGGAGAAGCAGTTGTTTTTCGCTTTCTGTCGTTTTTAAGAGAAGAATGTCGTTTTCCTGGGAAAGACGCATTCATGGAACAGTTAAAGAAAGATGAACAGACTGCCCGTACATATTTCCAAAAGAGAAAGGAAGGATCAGCATGCGTTTAAAGGTATTTGATACCATTGATTCTACGTTGGATTTATTAGAGAAAAACCATTCCTTTTATCGTGAAGTAGAAGATGAATTACATGAATACATTGAATTTTTGATGCGTGGAAAACGAGAGATGGTTGTGGATATCAATTCCCGTATAAAATCAAAAGACAGTTTACGTGAAAAAATCATACGTAATCGTTTCTACGTAGAAAACAACAGTGCTCAGGAGATATTAGACAGCTTGAGTGATCTGGTTGGATTTATTATCGAATGTCGTTTTATCGAGGATGAATTTAATGTATTAAAAGTGTTACGGGATAAGCTGAATCGTTTCCATGAAGAAGATGGTTATTACTATAATGAAGTAAATCCAAATTTCTTTTTAGATGTTGCGTCCCGTCAGCCGCAGATTCAAAAAAATGGTTTTGCGATTTATCGTATTGACGGCTATTATTTAAAAGATGGCATGCGTGTGAATGTAGAACTGCAAATTAAGGCACTGGTACATTCCTTCTGGGGCGAGATTGAACATAAACTGGTATATAAGAATACCAACTACTATGTATATGATGATTTCATGAAAGATCTACTGGCAAGTATCAAGGCGAATTTAACCATTACAGATCGTCAGTTGAATATCATTTATAATCAGATGCAGGAATCCAGTGTGAGTGATACAAGCATTACAGAAGGCACATTTGAAAAACAGATATCCAAAGCAATCAATGACTTATTCGCAAGAAAAATGAATGAATCCATTGGTTTTACCATGAATATCAAAAATACTTCTACCATACTGGGCCATTATATCTTTTTAAAGGATATCCGCTATGATGGAGGTAGTAATGATCGTGTAACCTCTTTATTCAAGACGTTTAAAAAGCTGAACAGTATTGATCTGGATTTTGAAAATGAAATAGAAATTGAGGAAGAATTCTTATCACAGGATATTTTTATTCATATCCTGGGCAACTATTTGTTAAGTATTATCAATACCGATTATGATTGGTATGTATTCTTCAATATGCTGTTTGCGATAGAGCCTGGAAACAATATGGAAGATTTCTGTATGTTTTTAAATGTAATCAAAAATTATCTTGTGGATAATTATTGGTTAAATACAAGCTTTGTGAAACTGCCTATGGATCAAAGTGATCTGTTGCATGAAGAGTGTAGTAAGATCTTAGCAGAATCTTTATGTGAGATTGGTACGATTCATATTATCTATGATGATAAAATGGTCGCTATCAATCATGCTTTTGTGACATTCATTGAAGAACTGGAAGGTCGTGTTATTTCTTATTCAGATTTTATGGAATATCGCAATGCCTATTATGATGAATGGATGAAACGTGTATATCAGATTTTTCAGTCTTAAGAGTGGAGATTTTCCACTCTTTTTTTGTCATAACCCTTCTAATGAAAACATAGGATAGAACAAGACAGGAGGGCAAGACCATGAATAAACAGGCATTGGCATTTCTAACAATGTTTTCTCTGGTGCTCATGTTATCTGTGTATTATGTAACATTACCATCTGATTCCACAAGCGTGATGAGCAATCAGACAGCCAGCGGGGAACAAGAAGATTCCAAGGACAGCGAACAGGAAAATACATCCAAACAGGATAATGAGAAAAAGGATTCTGCAGAAGAATTACAGGATCAAATCGATCAGAAGAAAGAAACACAGATCAATGACAATAACCAGGTGGTTGCGGATAAGGACAGTGAAGAAAAAGATAAGGAAGATGCTTTATCGACCATGGAAGAAGTAAAAAGCGAACAACAGTTACAAACAGATATCAAGAATGCCTTAACAAAACAAAAGCTGAACAGTGCTGTAGAAATCAAGGATACCACTTGTACCATAACCATTTTTGATACAAAAGCCGATAAGAAAACAGCCGCAAATATCATGAAAACTGCCAAGGATATCGTAAAAAATCAATATCTGATTGAAGTAGCCTTTAAATAATGAAACAGACTGTGTAAAAGCAGTCTTTTCTATTGACTTCATCCATTTATAACGTTATATTCAAAGAAGAAAGAAGGCGCTTATGATGAGCATATTAGATCATCCTTTTCTTCAGTTTTTCAAGCCGTTACCAAAAGGTGAAAAGCTGAAACATGATTTCATCATTCAATTCAAGAATGGGGTACACATTAACAGGAAAACATTTAATGCTTGTCCAACAGGACTACAAAGTGGTCCATGGGATCCATATGCGGATGGTTTTCGTGGTCATACCAGCATGGAGGAAGATGCATTGATAAAAGGATTTGCGAATGATCTGCATATCCAGGTAGATGATATACAAATCATTCGTGTATCGAATGGTTGGAATTTTGTGAAAGTGTAGAGCACAATGGGTAAATAAAACGTTGAATAAGAAAGCCTGTTCTGTTATAATATCCATAGAAGGTGATGAATATGGCACAAGAATATATAGCATTAAAAGAAAACAACGACGTTGGTGTGATTGCATTAAGCACAGCAGCTTTCCAAGCAATAGCAAAGAATGTGATTGATGAAGAAGAAAATCTGAAGCTGGCAGCTGGAAGTAAACCATTTAAATATCCATTATCATGCAAGATCGTAAATGATCAGCTGATTTTGAACTTGGATGTGAAAGTGAAATACAGTGTGAATGTAAATGATACCTGCAGTAAGGTACAAGGTAAGATCTTTGAGAATATTGAACATATGACTGGATATACTCCGGATGTAATTGATATCCGTGTCGTTGGCTTTATATTTTAAAAGAAATCCTTACAGGATTTCTTTTTTTCGTGAAAGGAGTGAATGATATGGCAGTTACATTAGATGATTGTCTGGTCATTGGGATCAGTTCCAGAGCATTGTTTGATTTAGATGAAGAAAACCGCATCTTTGATGAACAAGGGTTGACAGCGTATGCCCAATATCAGATTGAACATGAAAATGATATATTAAAACCAGGCAGTGGCTTTGCGTTGGTAAAGGCTTTGTTAAAGCTGAATGAAGATAAGCATCGCGTGGAAATCATTATTATGTCAAGAAACAGTGCAGATACTTCTTTACGTATTTTTAACAGTATCGCCCATTACAAACTGGGAATCTCTCGTGCAGTACTTGCGGGAGGAAGCTCTTTGGCAGAATATCTTGGCGCATTTGGTGTAGATTTGTTTTTGAGTGCCAATGAAGGTGATGTAGAAGATGCAATCAATGCAGGCTTTGCGGCTGGAAGAATCTATACAGATCCTATCCGTAAGCCGGAAGTATATAAAGACATTGACCAGATACGTATCGCATTTGATGGAGATGCTGTATTGTTCTCGGATGAAAGCGAGCGTATCTTTCAAAAGGATGGATTGGAAGCATTCGTGGAAAATGAAAAGCGTCTTGCGAAAAAAGAACTACCACAAGGCCCGTTTGCCCATTTTCTTAAGACAATTTCTGATCTTCAAAAACAATTTCCACATGATGCATCACCGATTCGTACAGCACTTGTGACTGCACGAAATGCCCCTGCACATGAACGTGTCATACGAACACTGCGGGCGTGGGATGTAAGAATTGATGAAGCATTCTTTTTAGGTGGTTTACCAAAGAAAGATATATTAGAGGCTTTTCATCCACATATCTTCTTTGATGATCAGGAGGTACATGCCAAGCCGGCAAGCAGCGTAGTTCCAAGCGCGCAGGTCCCTTATCGAAAATAAGAAAACCATAGCACAAGAATAGAAATATATGATGAAACTATGATAAAATAACATATGAGCGGAGGATTTATATTATGGCAAGCAGACATCAGTTAAGAGAAAAAGGCATGACATGTCTTTATCAACATTTATTATTGAACAAAGATATCAAACTGGCATTATATGACAACTGTGAAGGAAATGAAGTAGATCCTTTCCTTTATACAATTACAGTGGATGCAATTACTTATAAAGATGTATATATTGATAAAATCAATGAAAGACTAAATGAGGAATGGACATTTGCACGTCTGGGTTTTGTGGAACAGGCAATTTTATTAATGGCTTGTTGCGAACTGGATTTGGAAACAGCACCAAAACCTATCGTTATTGATGAGGCAATTACACTTGCGAAAAAATATTGTGATGATGAAGCATATAAATTGATCAATGGAGTTTTAGATCGTCTATGAGTAAACCAATGTACAGTGTCGCTGGACTTGTAAAATATATCAAGGGTTCCCTTGATCATGATATGAATCTTCAAAGTATCCTGGTCAAAGGGGAAGTGAGTAATTTTACGAATCATCGAAGCGGTCATTGGTACTTTTCCTTAAAAGACAATAAAGCAAAAATCAGTTGCGTCATGTTTTCTTCTTATGCATGCAGATGTAAAATGCTATTGAAAGAAGGCATGAAAGTCATTGTCAGCGCAAGTGTTTCCATGTATGAAGCAAGTGGAACGACACAATTATATGTCACTGCAGTACAGCAGGATGGACTGGGTGATTTGTTTTTACAATTAGAAGAAGTAAAAAACAGAATGCGTTTAGAAGGTTGTTTTGATGAAGCACGTAAGAAACCTTTACCTGCTTATCCAATGAATATCGCAATTATTACTGCTAAAACAGGTGCAGCTGTGCAGGATATTCTAACAACGATCTCCCGCAGATGGCCGATTTGTGAAGTAAGTGTATATCCAAGTTTAGTACAGGGTATCTCAGCCACTAAAAATCTGATTGAAAACCTTGAAAAGGCAGATGCGATGAAGCATGATGTCATACTACTAGCAAGAGGTGGAGGAGCGATTGAAGATTTGTGGTGCTTTAATGAAGAAGCATTGGCACGTGCTATTTTAAAATGTGAAACGCCAGTAGTTACTGGTGTTGGGCATGAAACAGATACCACTCTGGTAGATTATGTTTCTGATGCACGAGCACCAACACCTACTGCAGCAGCTGAACTGATTACTCCCAATATAGAAGAAGTAAAAAGTTCGCTTTCTGATATTAGAGTGCGTATGATACAGGATATGCGCCAGTTATATATGGAAAAGAAACATCAGCTGGTGCAGATAAAGGAAAACCGTTATTTAAAAGATCCTATGTCGTATATTATGAAAGAACAGATGACACTTGCCATGCATGTACAAAGTTTAGGTAAAGTGGAATCAATGATCAAAACACAGAAAAGTTCTTTACAACAATTATCCAATGCATTGGCAATCTATGCTAAAAAAATCGCCAGTGAAAATGAGAAACAAATGCAAAGTCAAAAAGATCTGTTGATCTATACGATGAAGCAGTTTGAAAATAAACAGAAACAGGCTTATGCCACAAAGCTATCTTTATTAGATGCGTATAGTCCTTTAAAGATCCTTGAAAGAGGCTATGCAATCACTTATCAGGATGATCATGTGGTAAAAAGCATCCATGATATAAAAGAAAATGATTTTATTCGTGTAAGAATGCAGGATGGTTTCATTCATGCAGATGTAAAGAAAAAGGAGGAATTATCATGACAACCAAAACACCATCATTTAAAAAATCAATGCTGCGTTTAAATGAAATCGTTGGCGCACTTGAAAAAAATGATTTGGAACTGGAAGAAGCAATCGCCCTGTTTGAAGAAGGACTTTCGCTTGTTCAAACATGTGATGGACAGTTAAAAAACTTTGAGAATAAAGTAGCCAGTCTGTTAGAAAGCTACCAGGAGGACGCAAACCATGAATAACTTTGAAGAATATTTACTACATACCTTGGATGGTGTGCAGGATTCTAAAGTCAAAGAAGCGATGAAGTATTCTTTGATGGCAGGAGGCAAACGTATACGTCCACGTTTATTGTTTGCGGTATTATCAGCATATGGTGTTCGTGAAGAAGCAGGTTATCCTGTAGCTGCTGCGATTGAAATGATTCATACATATTCTTTGATTCATGATGATCTTCCTGCAATGGATAATGATACCCTGCGCAGAGGAAAACCAACATGTCATGTACAATTTGATGAAGCAACTGCCATACTTGCAGGGGATGCTTTATTGACACAGGCATTTATCATCGCAAGTGAAGTAGATACAACTTCTGCATTAAAAGCAGATATCTTGCGTGCACTTGCTCAATACAGTGGTGCGGATGGTATGATTTTAGGACAAATTAAAGATATCGAAGGCGAAGCAAAAGCTTCTGTCACATTGGAAGAACTGCTGGATATCTTTGAATATAAGACAGGCAAGCTTTTAACACTGCCAATGGTATGTGCCTGCTTTATCGCAGAGCGTAAAGGTGATATCTCCGTATGGAAGAAAATTGGCCGTGCTATCGGCTTAAGCTTCCAGATTCAGGATGATATTTTGGATGTTACAAGTACCAAAGAAGAACTTGGAAAGAATATCCATAGTGATTTATCGAATGATAAGACCACTTATGTATCTCTTCGTGGAGTAGAGGGTGCACAGGTTGATGCACAGAAGTATTATGATGAAGCGATGGCAGAATTAAAGAGTCTGACCGTACATGATGAAAAAGTGACTGAGCTATTACAGTTATTAATCAACAGAAAACATTGAGAGGTGTCTTTTTATGAATATTTATGATATCAAAAGCCCGGATGATATCAAACACTGTTCCATCCCAGAATTAGAAGATCTGTGTGTGCAGATACGTGAGTTCTTAATTGACAGTGTATCAAAAACCGGAGGACATCTGTCTAGCAATCTTGGAATTGTGGAATTAAGTGTCGCCATGCACTATGTTTTTTCAACTCCACAGGATAAATTTCTGTTTGATGTTGGGCATCAGTCATATGTACATAAAATATTAACCGGTCGTGTTTCACAATTTCCAACCTTACGTCAATATAAAGGATTAGCAGGGTTTCAGAAACGTAATGAAAGCGAGCATGATGCCTGGGAGGCTGGACATTCCAGTACATCGCTGTCTGGTGCACTGGGTATGGCAATCGCAAGAGATCTGCGCCATGAAGATTTTGAAGTTGTTCCTGTGATAGGCGATGGTGCATTGAGCGGGGGCATGGCAATGGAAGCATTGAATCAGATTGGTGCGTTAAACAGCAAGATGGTCATCATCTTCAATGATAACAATATGTCCATATCAAAAAATGTCGGAGCAATGGATGAGGCGTTCACAAGACTGCGCACCAGCCGTCCATATAATAATCTGAAAGAGGACTTAAAAGGTGCTTTATCTGGCACAAAAACGGGTTCTGCAGTATTAAAAAGCATGCGCAGTGTGAAAAATGCTGTAAAAGCCAACGTAGTAGATACATCGATTTTTGGTGAATTTAATCTGGATTATATCGGCCCTGTAGATGGACATGATCTTCGTACCTTGATCAAAGTATTACATAATGCGAAAAATCATGATGGGCCAATTGTTGTTCATGTCATGACGAAAAAAGGAAAAGGATATTCCTTTGCGGAAGAGGATAAGGAAGGAAACTGGCATGGCGTTTCTCAATTTGATCCACAAAGTGGTCAAACACTTGCGAAGATGCCAGCAGGTCATTTAAGCTGGAGTGAAGTGATTTCCAAAACACTGATAGACTTAGCCCAACAGGATGAGCGTATCGTAGGAATTACGCCTGCGATGATTGGCGGCAGCAAACTGCGTGATTTTTTCAATGAATTTCCTGAGCGGGCATTTGACTGTGGCATTGCGGAAGAACATGCTATGACATTTGCGGCAGGGCTTGCCACAAGCGGCATTCGTCCTTTTATCTCCGTATACTCCTCATTCTTACAACGTGCATATGATCAAATCAATCACGATGTTGCTAGAATGGATTTACCTGTTGTCATTGGTATTGATCGTTGTGGTCTAGTTGGTGAAGATGGTGAAACCCATCATGGCGTTTTTGATATTACGATGCTCAGAAGTATTCCCAATATGATTTTATCACAGCCAAAAGATGCGATAGAGGCACAAAATCTAATGTATACAGCCTTCATGCAATCTCATCCTTTTACCATCCGGTATCCAAGGGGAAATACCCCTTATCAAAAGCTAAAGCATTATACACCACTTGAAATTGGCAGCTGGACCAGCTGGCAGATGGATACATATGAAGTCATCATTATCACTTATGGACCGGATGTTGATCGTATCATCTCAAAAGCCAAGGTGAATCAATTGCCAGTTAGAGTTGTGAATGCACGCTTCTTTAAACCAATCGATACCATGATGCTGGAAGAAATATGTGCACAGAAGAAGCCTGTCATCATTTATGAATCTGATATGCTGGCAGGAGGCTTATCCAGTGCAATTTTAGAATATGTCAATGATCATCATTTAGCTACAGAATTCATACGTTTGGGTATTCGTGATCATTATGTAACACATGGTTCTCTGCCACAGCTTCGTAAACTGGAGCATTTGGATATCAATTCCTTATGTGAACTGATATTAGATTTAATCAAGGAGAAACATCATGCGAATTGATCAATACTTAGTGGAACATGGCTATGTGACAACCCGAAGCAAGGCACAGGATGCGATTAAAGCACAACGTGTTTCTGTAAATCAGCACATCATAACAAAAAATAGTTTTCAAGTCAAAGATGAGGATGATGTTCAAGTGGCATCATCCCAGCTTTCTTTTGTGTCACGGGCTGGATTTAAGCTATATGATGTCATAGAAGATTTTCAATTAAACTTAAAAGATCGTATCTGTATGGATGTAGGTGCCAGTACGGGAGGATTTAGTGATGTCTGTCTGCGGGAAGGCGCAAAGCTTGTTTATGCACTAGATGTAGGAAGTGATCAATTAGATCCTGCATTAAGAAATGATCCTCGTATCATCAATATGGAGCATACCAATTGCCGCTATTTAACCAAAGATATGTTTGATCAGATCCCTACATTCGCCTGCATGGATGTATCCTTTATTTCTATCAAACTGATTCTTCCGGCTATCAAAGAAGTCATGGATGATGTAGAGCTTGTGGCATTAGTAAAACCACAATTTGAAGCAGGAAAAGAACATATCGGCAAACATGGAATTGTAAAAGATAAAAAAATTCATGTACAGGTGTTAAAAGATATGATATCCTATGTACAGGAAGTTGGATTATATGTGCACCATTTACAATCCAGCAGTATATTGGGGCGTGATGGAAATAAAGAATTTGTTATGCATATCAAATCTGAACCAACTAAGAAAAGTTTTGATTTAAAACGTATTGTAGAGGAACAAAAAATCATTCGTACATAAGCAAAGGTAGGTGTTGTATATGCTGCAGAGTATTTTTGTGAAGAATTTTGTATTAATTGATGAAGTATCCCTGGAATTTCAAAAGGGATTATCTGCATTTACTGGTGAAACAGGTGCTGGTAAGTCGCTTTTAATGGATGCCATTGGTGTCTTAAAAGGTGATCGTGCCAATGCCGGTATGGTAAAAAAAGGCTGTGATAAAGCAATCATTGAAGGTGCTTTTCTTATTGAACATGAAGCTTTGATCAAACAGTTAGAAGCAGATGGTTTTGATATGGAAGAAGGCCTTTTGATTATCACAAGAGAAATCACAAAAGAAGGAAAAAGCACAACACGCGTGAATCATCGCGTTTCTTCTGTTTCCTATGTGAAAGAAATCATATCACGAATCGTGGATATCCACTCTCAGCATGATACACAATATCTGTTGAATGCACGTTATCATCTGTCTTTATTAGATAACTTTGTGAAAGAAGATGCGCTGCGTGAGGAGGTATACCATACATATCATGCTTATAAGAAAATCAAAGATGAACTGGAAGCAGCTTTATCCAGTGACTATAATGAAGATGATTTAGAGTACCTGACATTTCAGTTAAATGAAATCGATCAGGCAGAGCTTAGAGAAGAAGAACTGGATGAACTGGAAACACAGTTAAAACGCATGCAGTCTTTTGAAAAAATCAGTGAAGGCGTACAAATCGCCATCGACAAGCTGGAGCAGGAAGTGCATCCTGGTTTATATCAGGCTTTTAAACCACTTTCCACATTGCCAGATGATCGTTTGACAAAGATGTCTGAAACATTAAGTGACCATTACTATCAAATGGAAGATATGATCAGTGAACTGCACGATTTCATGGATCAAATGGAGTATGATGAAGAAATGTTCAATACCATACAGGACCGTATCTTCTTGATACGTAAAATCTATCGTAAATATGGTGGAGATTATTCATCTGTAATGAAAAAACGTGAAGAATTGGATCGAAAGATTGACAGCATCCTGCATCGTCAGGATTTTATCGCAAAACAGGAAACATATTTGAAAAAGGCAGAAGATACCTTTTTAAAGGCAGCACATAAACTTCATGATATCCGACAACTGAAAGCAAATGAGCTTTCTGATTTAGTTGTGCAGCAGTTAAAGGATTTACAGCTGGAGCATGCCCGTTTCAAGATCCAATTTGAAACAATGGAAGGAAATGCCCATGGAATTGATAAAGTAGAATTTATGATTTCCATGAATGCTGGTGAAGCTTTAAAGCCATTATCCCAAACAGCATCCGGTGGGGAATTATCTCGTTTGATGCTGGGATTAAAAACCGTATTTACTTCTCTTATGGGAATGGAAACTGTCATTTTTGATGAAATTGATACAGGTGTCAGTGGTAAAGTAGCATTCGCCATTGGTAGAAAGATGAAACAGTTAAGTGAAACAGCACAGGTATTCTGTGTGACACATTTAGCACCTGTAGCGGCATGTGCCAATACCCATTACATGGTAGAAAAACATCAGGATGAAGAAACAACACATACCAATATCGTTTATTTAAATGAGCAGGAAAGAATCATGGAGTTGGCAAATATTGCCAGTGGTTCACAAAGTGAACATGCCATCAGTTCTGCGAAAGAACTATATGAAACAGCCCAAGGTCATAGGGAATAATTTACTAGAGTGCGCATCATCTAATGAGAGTAGACTAACTTTCAGGAGGTGATGCGTTTTGTATAAAAAAGTCTTATGTATCCTGACATCCTTCGCTTTTTTCTTTGGAAGTATTTCCGCTAAAGAACTGGTGCCAGGAGGTGAAAGTATTGGTATACAGGTGAGTTATGATGGTGTGCTGGTTAGTGGAACCTATACATTTATGGCAGGCAGCCAGCGAATTGATCCATCCCATGTCATCAAGGCAAATGATTTGATTATCGCAATCAATGGTGTAAAAGTTGCTTCTTTACAGGATATGGCCAATGAGATGAATAAATATCAGAAAGAAATCAATGATTTGACAATGACGATTATCCGAAATGATGCAAAGATGGATGTATCGATACAAACAAGTTATGATAAAACTGGTTTTCACAGCGGATTATATGTCAAAGATAAAATCACAGGTGTTGGTACGATATCTTATTATGATCCAGATACAGGAAGGTATGGCGCTTTAGGTCATGAAATTATGGATTCCGATACTCATACATTTGCGAAGGTTCATGAAGGAAATATTTATCCTGCCATTGTAGATGGTATCCAAAAGGCGAAAAAGAATGTTCCTGGTGAGAAACAAGCAACCATTGATTTCACAAAAAGTCTTGGCGATGTTGAAAAAAACAGCAGTCTTGGAATCTTTGGACAATATGATTTGTTGCCTGAAAACAAGCAGGCAATCGAAGTCGGCGATCATACGAAGGTGCATACAGGGAAAGCGATGATTTATACAGTATTATCTGGTAATCAGATAGAAATGTATCAAATTACCATTACAAAAGTGAATAAACAAAACAGCAGGGATATGAAGGGAATCGAATTAACTGTAGATGATCCTGCATTGACAAGTCAAACCAATGGCATCATACAGGGGATGAGTGGTTCTCCTATCATACAGGATGGGCAAATCGTTGGTGCCCTGACTCATGTTGTGACATCAGATCCCATGCGTGGATATGGAGTTTTCATTGATTGGATGCTGGAAGAAAGCGTTTTATAATGAATCTTCGACCTTTTTAACTACCGTATTTGGCAATATGTCAAAAACAATGGTAAAAAAGGTCGATTTTTCATTTTCTTTCTGCAAACTTTGCTAAAATTCTTTTTTCATTTGACAAAACTCGTGCTATTCTGCACCAATACACCGTATAATAAAGTAGGTAAAAGGAGAGAGAGGAACAATATGAACAACAAGATTCAGATTTATGTAGTAGACGATAGCTTAGAAATGATTCATTGTATGAAGGAAGCATTTGCGAAGAGCGATGTGTATCAAATCGTTGGCAGTGCAACGAATGGAGAACAATGTATTAAAGAATTACATGGAAAGCATATTGATGTATTATTGTTAGATTTAATTATGCCGAAGAAAGATGGCATCAGTGTGCTTTCGGATTTAAAAAAGAATAAGATTGAAATTGAACATATCGTATGTACGACGCCATTTGTCAATGATCTTATCGTTAATGCAGTATCGAATTATAAGATTGATTACATATTGATGAAGCCTTTTGAAATAACAGAGCTGGTAGAGAAATTAAATTTCGTGATTGGATTCAGTAAAAAACAGAACATGGCCGCCAGTATAGCAAAGGTCAATCTGAATGAGGATGAAAAGAAACGTATGGTAAAACTGGAACTGGAAGGAGAAATCACAGAAATCTTACATGAAATTGGAATACCTGCGCATATCAAAGGATATATGTATTTAAGAACAGCGATATTGGAAACCTATTTAAATGTTGATTTTCTAGGACAGATCACCAAAGTATTATATCCTGAGATAGCGAAGAAATATGCGACAACTGCTTCTCGAGTAGAAAGAGCAATACGTCATGCGATTGAGGTTGCATGGAACAGGGGCAATATTGATGCCATTGATGATATCTTTGGTTATACGATATCCGCCAGTAAAGCAAAACCAACCAATTCAGAATTTATTGCGATGATTTCTGATAAGCTGCGTTTGGAACATCGTATGAAGAATAAAAACAGTATGATAAAACAATATCGTTAAGGTAGATTTTTTCACAAAATTCCTTTATACTTATCCATAAAGGATGTGTTGTGTTTGAGTGCAAGAGTAATATTTCATATCGATTTAAATTCATTTTTTGCCAGTGCTGAGATTTTAAAAAACTCCGCATTGGCAGGACAACCGGTCGTTGTCGCAGGATTAAACCGCAGAAGTGTTGTATCTACTGCCAGTTATGAAGCCAGAAGCTATGGCGTACATAGTGCTATGCCTCTTCATATGGCGATGGAAAAATGTCCTGAGCTGGTAGTTGTACAAGGCGATTACAGCTGGTATGAGGAATTGAGTGAGCGTTTCTTTAAATATTTAAGAAAGTTTTCTCCTTTTATTGAACCAGCCAGTATTGATGAGTGCTACATGGATGTCACCGAGGCAATCAAGGCTTATAAACGTCCTTTAGATCTTGCTTGGATCATACAGAAAAATGTTATGGATGATTTAAGGCTGCCTTGCAGTATCGGTGTTGCGCCAAATAAATTTTTAGCTAAGATGGCCAGTGATATGCGAAAACCTATGGGAATCACAGTGCTTCGAAAACAGGAGGTACCAAGAAAATTATGGCCATTACCCATTAGTGATATGTGGGGTATTGGCAAGAAAAGTGTTCCTTTATTAATCGAGAATGGCATCGAAACCATTGGTGATCTGGCAAGTGAAGAAAATGAGAAAAAAGTGATGACATTACTAGGTAAACATGCATATGGCTTTATCCAGAATGCTAGAGGCAATGGAAGCAGTAAATTAAATTACAACCAGGGTGTACAATCCATATCCCAATCAACAACACTTGATCGCGATATCAGTGAATATGATGAAGTAAAAACCGTATTTATCCGTTTGGCGAAGTCATTAAGCACAAGAGCTAAAGAAGAACGACTACAGGGAAAACTGATTTCTATATCTATACGCTATAGTGATTTTTCCAATATGGTAAGAAGTGTCAGTTTACAACACTATACCAATGATGTGAATGTATTGATTGAACATGCGTTATATCTATTTGACCACAACTACAGTGGTGCACCCATTCGACATTTAGGGATTGGGCTGGCATCATTTCAAAGTGCGAAAAGCGTTCATCAAATAAATATGTTTCAAGAGCCAATCGAAAACACCAATAAAGTAGATCTGGTACTGGAAGAATTAAATAAACAATTACCCAATGCCAATCTTACCACACTAGGCAGAATGAAAAAAAGCTGAATATGTCGAACGAAAAGAAGCTATGAAACTTCTTTTTTTTCATATGCTCTAGTAGAGGTGAGTACATGAAACAACAAGCATATCATGGCTTTTTCAGGAAATATCGTCACGTATATCTGTTTATCGGGATATTGTTGATTGCAGGAATTGCGGCTGGACTTTATTTCAGTAAGACCATCGACATCAATGATATGAAAAATTTTACCAGTTATATGAATTCCATATCCAGTGATTCTACCTCTTTTTCAGCACAGCTGTTTTCAGGTATCATCTTCATCCTTTTTGTGTTTTTATTAGGTACCAGTATCATCGGCATCCCACTCATCAGTTTCATTATCTTTTCCAAGGGGATGCAGATTGGTTTCTCTTGCGCATTGTTTGTCTATACCTATCAATTAAAGGGTATCGCAGGCATTATATTAACATTATTTCCTCAACTAGTAATCGATTGTTTAGCAACTTTCTTAATATCCGCAAGTGCCATCCAGCTAAGTATGTATTTGATCATCTCTTGCAGCAATCGTGAGAAACTGGATTTTCACAGATTATTCAATTCGATTTTAAATGATCTGATCATCTGCTTTATCATGGTTATAGCAGAAGCATATGTAAAAGCTGATTTGATGGTCTGGTTTGTAAAACTGTTTAATCTCATAGGGAAATAAGGTAGCTGAATCTTGGATACAATGATATAATATACAGGAAAAAGTGAGGGATTCTATGGGTTATACGTATGATTTTATCAATGGCACAGATATTTATTTATATCAGGATGAAGAGATGTTTCGCATGAACAGCGATACCGCTTTATTGGCAAATTTCATGAAGATCAAACGAAACGATCGTGTATTAGATATCGGTACCAATAATGGTGCACTGTTGGCTGTCGCAAACAGCTTTGCACCATCTTGCTTAATCGGTATTGATATACAGGAAAAAGCAGTGGCACTTGCCCGTTATAATATGGAACAATTAAACATTCCCCATGCACAGATTTTGTTGGGAGATGTCAAGGATATGAAAATGCCAAAGGTTGATGTGGTCATCTGTAATCCTCCATACTTTCCAGATCACACCACAAGCGCAAAAAATGAAACGGAAGCACTTCGAATCGCACGTCATGAGATCTATCTATCTTTAGATACACTTGCGAAAAAAGCTGGGGAGGCACTTGATGAAAAGGGGCGTTTTTATTTGGTGCATCGAAGTGATCGTCTGATCGATATTGTCACAACACTTCGTACATATCGTCTGGAAACAAGGAGTATTCAATTTGTTTATGATGAAAACAAAAAGGAAGCAATTTCAGTTTTGATTGAAGCAATCAAAGATGGAAAACCAAACTGTCATATTTTAAAACCAATCTATAAGACACGTTCATAAGTTTCAGGGTCTTTTTATGAGAAATAATAAGAAAGCTGTGGTATAATAATTTAGGTGGTTTAAATGAATATCGATGAAGCAAAAGAAGATTATATCCACTATATCCGTGTTGTTGATCAAAAATCGCTGGCGACGGTTTCTTCCTATACCCATGATTTAGATTTATATACTGCATATTTAAATAATCAGGGGATTTCATGTATGGAAGATATTACTGTTTCCCATCTACAGGATTTTCTTGCCATACAAAGTGATCAAAAAGCGGCTGGCAGCGTCAATCGAATGATCGTATCGATTCATATGTTTCATCGTTTTATCAGTATGAATAATCCAGACATTGATGATCCAAGCCAGCATATACATGGTCGAAGGACAAGCAAAAAACTGCCAAAGTATTTTAATGTTCATGATATTGAAATACTCTTAGACAGCTTTGATGAAAGTGATCAGGGACTGTTTGATAAAGCCATACTGGAAGTATTATATGGCTGTGGACTTCGTGTCAGTGAATTATGTGGACTTCATATGTCTATGATCAATCTGGACCATGGCTTTTTACGGGTCATAGGTAAAGGGGATAAAGAACGTATGATTCCTATGCATCAAAGAAGCATTGATGCTTTACAAAATTATATCGTTCATGTACGCCCACAATGGCTGAAGAAAAAAACACAGTATGTGTTTGTGAAGGCGAATGGAAACCCGTTATTAAGACAGGATGTACATAAACTGATCAAAGCCAGATTACATATGTTAGGATTGAATGAAGCATTAAGTGCCCATAGCTTTCGCCATAGTTTTGCGACACATCTGCTTGATGGTGGCACTGACTTGCGTGTGGTACAGGAATTGCTGGGGCATAGTGATATTGCAACCACACAGATTTATACCCATATACAAAATAAAAAATTGAAGGATGCTTATACATCCTTTCATCCATTCGCAAAGGAGGATAAAAACGATGAAAAAATATAAGCGTATATTTACAATCGTCATCGATTCCTTAGGCGTAGGCGCTATGCCAAATGCTGCCCACTATGATGATGAAGGCAGTGATACCTTAGGACATATTGATGAACATATGAAACCATTTAATATTCCTCATCTTGCTGATTTAGGACTTGCAAATCTACATCCTCTTCAACATGTAGAATCACGTGTAAACCCACTTGGGTATTATACAAAGATGTTAGAAGCAAGTGTTGGAAAAGATACGATGACCGGTCATTGGGAAATGATGGGATTACATATCACGACACCTTTTCAAACATTCACGGAAACAGGCTTTCCAAAAGAACTGCTGGATGAGTTAAGTAAACGCTGTGGTCATAAGATTATTGGAAATAAAGCGGCTAGTGGCACAGCCATATTAGAAGAGCTTGGCCAACAATCCAATGATACTGGAGATATGATTGTATATACAAGTGCAGATAGTGTGCTTCAAATCTGTGGCAATGAAGAAACATTTGGCTTAGATGAATTATACCGTTGTTGTGAAATTGCCAGAGAATTGACTATGAAAGATGAATGGAAAGTTGGTCGTGTGATTGCCAGACCCTATGTAGGTAATTGCAAGGATGGTTTTACACGTACATCCAATCGTCATGACTATGCATTAAAGCCTTATGGAGAAACAACATTAAATGCATTGATGAATGCTGGCTATGATGTGATTTCCATTGGGAAAATAAAGGATATCTTTGATGGTGAAGGAATCACACAGGCATATAAATCAAAAAGCAGTGTGCATGGAATGACACAAACATTAGAAGTCATGGATCAGGATTTTACTGGTTTATGCTTTGTGAATCTTGTGGATTTTGATGCCTTATGGGGACATCGTAGAAATCCTGTTGGATATGGAAAAGAATTGGAAGCATTTGATCAGTCTTTAGGACTTGTATTAGATAAATTAAAATGTGATGATTTATTGATCATCACCGCAGACCATGGAAATGACCCTACCTATAAAGGCAGTGATCATACCAAGGAAATGGTACCATTTTTAGCATATTCACCATCGATGAATGGTCATGGTTTATTGCCATACAGTAATAGCTTTGCGATGGTTGGCGCAACCATTGCGGATAACTTTGATGTGGCAATGCCTGAACATACGATTGGTAAGAGTATATTAGAGGAACTCAGATAGAATAGAGAAGGAGTGTACGTAAAATGAGTAACTGTAACAGTTGTCCTAGTAAAGGAACATGTGGCAAAAGTGAAGATTCTTGTGGAATCCAGAACAATGTCAACAACAAGATCAAACACGTGATTGGCGTGATGAGTGGAAAAGGCGGTGTTGGAAAAAGCAGCATGAGCGTATTGCTTGCGAAAGCACTTGCGGATATGGGATATCAGGTAGGTATTATGGATGCTGATATCACTGGTCCAAGTATTCCTCGTCTAATGGGGCTGGAAAGAGAAAAAGCATATGGAACAAATGATGCTATTCAGCCAGTTATAGATAAAGACGGCATCAAAGTCATGTCATTAAACTTCTTAATGGAAGATGAAAACCAGCCAGTTGTATGGCGTGGCCCAATTGTTGGCAATGCGGTACGTCAGTTCTGGACAGATGTCATCTGGGGAGAATTGGATTACCTGTTAATTGATATGCCTCCTGGAACAGGAGATGTTGCTTTGACGGTATTACAGAATATACCTGTCAATGGAGTTGTCATGGTATCCACACCACAGCCAATGGTTTCTATGATCGTATCAAAAGCAATCAATATGTGTCATCAGGTAGAAGTACCAGTATTAGGTGTTATTGAAAACATGAGCTATGTTGTATGTCCTGATTGTGGTAAACGTATTGAAATCTTCCAGCAGAAGAATACAGAGGATTTCTTAAAAGAAAACAATTTGGAATTGTGGGCAGAATTGCCTATGACACCAAGCATCAATATGATTCATCAAGATGATAACTTTGACAGCGAAACAGCAAAAGAAATGAAAGCATGGATTCAGCCAGCTGCTGAAAAACTGGTAGAAAAATTCAAATAAGCAAGAAAGGCCGATTTTTCGGCCTTTTTTTCTGTCACAAGAGCATTAGAAAAGAATATCTTTAAATATCCATATTTTTCAATGTGAAAAAATATGAAAAATAATGTGAAAATTATTTCCTTTTACGATGATTTGTGCTATATTATTAAAGGATTTTTTGACACAAGAAAACCTTAAAAAATCCCTAAGGAGGAATCATATTATGCCAGGTTATGTAGTAGTAGGTACCCAATGGGGCGATGAAGGAAAAGGGAAGGTCGTAGACTATCTTGGATCAAAAATGGATTATGTCGTTCGTTTTCAGGGTGGAAACAACGCAGGACATACGGTAGTTGTAAAAGATGAAAAAGTAGTTTTACATCTTTTGCCTAGTGGTGTTCTTCAAAAAGCAACATGTGTGATTGGACCAGGTGTTGTTGTAGATCCATTCGTGTTTCTTGATGAAATCAAGGCACTGGAAGACAAAGGAATGCATACAGATCATGTGAAAATATCTGATTGTTCCCACATCATTATGCCATATCACGTATTGTTAGATGAATTAATTGAAGAATCATTAAAAGATAATAAAATTGGTACAACCAAACGTGGTATCGGACCATGTTATGCTGATAAATATTCACGTACAGGACTTCGCATGGGCGATCTTCTGGACTTTGAAAGCTTTAAAAAGAAACTGAAAACGGCAGTGGATATGAAAAACATAACCTTTCAGAAAGTATATGATCATAAAGGCTTTGACTATGAAGAACTGGTTCAAAGATTTGAAAAGATCAAAGATTTGTTAACACCAAGAATCATCAATGCCCAGATTGAAGTCAATCAGGCATTAGATGAAAATAAACAGGTATTATTTGAGGGTGCGCAGGCAGCTATGCTGGATATCAATTATGGAAACTATCCATATGTGACATCTTCTTCACCAACGAGTGCAGGTGTATGTACAGGTGCAGGTGTATCACCTAAAAAACTGGATGTGATCATTGGTATTGCCAAAGCATATTCTACCCGTGTGGGAGAAGGCCCATTTGTTTGTGAGCTGTTTGATGACATGGGAGAAACACTAAGAACAAAAGGTCATGAATTTGGCGCAACAACTGGCAGACCAAGACGTTGTGGATGGTTAGATGTCAATGTTGTACGTCATGCGGCAATGATCAACGGTTTAACAGATTTGGTCATTACGAAACTGGACATCCTAACAGGCATCAAAACAATCAAAATGTGTGTTGCATATGAAATTGATGGAAAACGTTATGACTATATTCCAAGCAGCGTAGAAGATTTAGCAAAAGCCAAACCTATCTATGAAGAATTTGAAGGCTGGAATGAAGATATATCCAAAATGCATACGTATGAGGAACTGCCAGAGAACGCAAAAAAATATCTGGCACGTATCGAAGAACTTACAAAGACAAAGATTTCCATGATCTCTGTTGGTCCAGAACGAAACTGTAATATCGTTGTGAAAGAAATGATAAAATAATCTATTGAACAAAGGCGTTCATGAAGAGAAAAACAACTGCTTTTTCTATCTTCATAAACGCTTTTTTTATTGTTTTCGGATGAAGTGGATACACTAACAATGATAAACGAGGTGAACAAATGAAACTAAATGTTTTAATCGTATCCAGTCAAAGAAGCCTGAATCAACGTATCAAAGAGATACTATTGAAAGAAAGTGTATCCATCATCACTTTCTGTGATCGACTTGATCAAATAGAAGAGGAATGTAAACAAATGACATATGATATGATGATTGTAAATGAGGATAGTATCCATGACATTCATAACCTCATGATCTATCATAAAAAATTTTCCTGCATCATTGTATGCTTGAAACATCAAGTAAAAGAATCATATCTTCATCAATGCAAGGCACATCATATGGTGATCTTGATGAAACCAATAAAAAAACATGTATTCACACAGATCCTACAGGTCTGTATACAATCACAGCTTCAGATGAAAGAAAACAATCAAAAACTGCAGGCATTAAACCAGCGTTATCAGGAATTAAAGATCATTCATCATGCAAAATATCTGTTGATGGAAAAGGAACATTTAAACGAATCACAAGCCCATCGTATGATTGAAAAACAAGCGATGGATAAACGATGTAGTAAACTTGTGATAGCGCAAAGATATATTAAAAAATATGAAGAAAAAGGAGAATAAGTATATGTGTAAATTTATATTTGTGACTGGTGGTGTTGTTAGTGGTCTTGGAAAAGGTATCACAGCAGCATCGTTAGGAAGATTATTAAAATCAAGAGGATTAAATGTAACGGCGATGAAATTAGACCCATATATCAATGTGGATCCTGGCACCATGAGTCCTTATCAGCATGGAGAGGTCTTTGTGACAGAAGATGGTAGTGAAACGGATTTGGATTTAGGTCACTATGAACGTTTCATGGATGAAGACTTAAATCAATATTCTAATATCACAACAGGAAAAGTTTATTGGAATGTCCTACAAAAAGAACGTGCAGGTAAATATCTAGGAGAAACTGTACAGGTAATACCACATATCACCAATGAAATCAAAGAACATATCTATTTGGCCCAGCAAAAAAGCAAGGCAGATGTCCTGATCTGTGAGGTTGGCGGTACTACTGGTGATATCGAAAGTCAGCCATTTTTAGAAGCCATACGTCAGGTAGCCCTCGAAAAAGGCAGAGCGAATTGCATCTATATGCATGTGACATTGATCCCCTTTATTGAAGGAAGCAATGAACCTAAATCCAAGCCAACTCAGCATTCCGTCAAAGAGCTACATTCCTATGGTATCTTTCCTGATATCTTGATTGCCAGATGTAATCGTCCTATTGACGAACAAATTAAGGAAAAAATCTCATTGTTCTGTGATATTCCAAAGGATTGTGTTATTGAAAATAAAACCTTGGATTCCTTATATGATGTACCATTTATGCTGCAGCAGCAGGGTCTGGATGATATCATATGTAAACGTTTCAGCTTTGATACTCCACAAGCCGATTTATCTGCATGGTCATCTTATATAAAGGAAACAGAGAACATGAACCATGTGAATATTGCGCTGATTGGAAAATATGTCAAGCTGCATGATGCATATCTGTCTGTAATAGAATCTTTACATCACGCAGGCTTTGTGAACCATGCGCATATTCATATCAAGTGGATCGACAGTGAAACAATTACAAACGATAGTATACAGGAGTTATTAAGCGATGTGCAGGGCATCTTAATCCCCGGTGGATTTGGAAGCAGGGGAGTAGAAGGAAAGATACTTGCAGCTACATATGCACGTGAACACAATATTCCATATCTTGGGATCTGTTTGGGTATGCAGATTGCTTCTATTGCATTTGCCCGCAGTGTTCTACAATACAAGGATGCCAATTCTATTGAATTTGATCAAGACACCACACATCCTGTAATTCACTTTATGGATACTCAGAATGATGATTTACAAAAAGGTGGCACCATGCGATTAGGTGCTTATCCTATGCGTATAAAAAAAGACACACAATTATATGCCTGTTATCAAGAAATAGAAATAAGTGAACGTCATCGTCATCGTTATGAATTCAATCAAGCGTATCGAAATGCCTTTGAACAACATGGTATGATCATATCTGGTACATCATTGGATGATGAACTGGTAGAGGCAATCGAATATTCTGACAATGATTTTTATATTGGTGTACAATATCATCCTGAATTTAAAAGCCGTATCAACCGGCCACATCCTTTATTTGTAAATTTTGTGAGATATGCATTAAAGCATAAATAAAAGCATCATCACAGCTGTATGATGCTTTTTTTCATATATTAAACGTTGATATCCGCATGCATGCCTAGTGCGGATTTTTCTTGTTCCAGAATAGGATCAATATAATCTCTAAAGAATTCAACTGTCTGATTTGGTGCACGTCCTACAAAGTTTTCAGGGGACATGATGGATTTTAGTTGTTCCATATCCTGCGGGAATGCATCATCATGAGCGATTCTTTCCAACAAATCATTTTCTTTACCTTCTACTTTTACCATTTTACCAGCTTCCATAGAATGTACACGAATATGTTCATGTAACTCCTGACGATCGCCACCAGCTTTTACAGCATCCATCAAGATCATTTCTGTCGCCATAAAAGGCAGCTCTTTCATCAAATGAGATTCAATAACCTTAGGATATACAACCAGACCATCAGTGATATTCAAGTATAAATCTAAAATACCATCAATGGCAAGGAATGCTTCCGGAATACTGATACGTTTATTTGCGGAATCATCCAGAGTTCTTTCAAACCATTGTGTAGCAGCAACAATGGCAGGATTTAATGTATCCGCAATCACATAGTTGGCAAGGGAAGCCATACGTTCACTTCTCATAGGATTACGTTTATAAGCCATAGCACTAGAGCCAATCTGTCCCTTTTCAAAAGGTTCTTCTACTTCTTTTAAGTTTTGTAGTAAACGAATATCATTAGAGAACTTATGTGCACTTTGTGCAATAGCCCCTAAAGCATTTAAGATACGAGAATCCACCTTACGGGAATATGTCTGTGTAGATACAGGATAGCTTTCCTTATATCCCATCTTATCCGCAACCATCTGGTCTAATTTCTTTACTTTATCTTCATCATTATCAAATAATTCCATAAAGCTTGCCTGTGTACCAGTAGTTCCTTTACATCCACGAAGCTTTTTATTTTCTAATAAATAACAGATATCTTCATAATCCATTAACAGATCCTGTGCCCAGATTGCTGCACGTTTTCCAAGCGTTGTTGGCTGTGCAGGCTGGAAATGTGTAAATGCCAAAACTGGCAGATCTTTATATTCCAATGCAAATTTTTCTAATTCTGCAAGAACATTTACCAGCTTTTTCTTTACCAGCTCCAAAGCTTCATACATGATGATAAGATCTGTGTTATCTCCAACGAAACATGAAGTAGCGCCTAAATGAATGATGCCTTTTGCATTAGGACATTGTTCACCATATGCATAAACATGGCTCATCACATCATGACGAACGATTTTTTCACGCTCTTTTGCGACATCATAATTGATATCCTCTGCATGTGCTTTTAATTCATCGATTTGTTCCTGTGTGATATCCAAGCCTAGCTCTTTTTCACTTTCCGCAAGTGCAATCCACAGCTTTCTCCAAGTCTTGAATTTTTTGTCCTGAGAGAATAACTGCTGCATTTCTTTTCCTGCATAACGCTGTCCTAAAGGACTTTCATATCTATCGTACATATGTATGATTCCTTTCTTTTATTTGATGCCTAAACGGCGATATACTTCCTGGTATGCATCTTCTACATTTCCAAGATCTCGTCTGAAACGATCCTTATCTAAATGATCATGTGTATGAATATCCCAGAAACGACAAGTATCAGGAGAGATTTCATCTGCCAGCACGATTTGATCATGATAACGGCCAAATTCCAGTTTAAAATCAATTAATTCAATATCTGCGGCTTCGAAAATGTGTTTTAGCTCTTCATTTACTTTAAATGCCATATCAGAAATAGTATCAATATCTTGCTGGGTAGCAATACCAATTGCCAATGCCATGTAGTGATTGATCATAGGATCACCTAAATCATCATTTTTATAGCTGAATTCAAGTATTGGACATTTCAATTCCATACCTTCTTCAAGGCCCATACGTTTTGCGAAGCTTCCTGCAACTTTATTACGGACAATCACCTCCAAAGGTACGATTTCCACCTTTTTCACTAACGTTCTACGATCATCCAGTTCTTCGATAAAATGTGTTGGGATGCCTTTTTCTTCCAGCTTTTGTAGTAAGAAGTTAGTCATTTTGTTGTTTACAACACCTTTGCCTATGATCGTTCCTTTTTTTGCTCCGTTGAATGCTGTTGCATCATCCTTGTAATCAACGATCACCTGATCAGGGTTCTCAGTAGCAAAAACCTTTTTTGCCTTACCTTCGTATAACATTTCTAACTCTTTCATTTTGTTCGTCCTCCATATGTAGAACACTTTGAGGCAATGATTCAGCGTAAGAAAAATCAGCTGAACCACCCACCTGAATTTTCTACCTTTCAATTATAGGGCAGTGTTTTTTTGATGTCAATAAACATATGAAAAAAACTGTAAATAGGGGAATGATATAACTTCCTATTTACAGTTTCTAAATTTTCTATTTACCTAAAATCATGTTTGTTAAATCAACAGGATCAACAATCGCGCCATCTTTATAAACACGCATGTTTCCAGAAGCAATTTCGTCAATCAGAATTACTTCATCATTGTTGTAACCAAATTCAAATTTGATATCATACAGATCAAGACCTTTTTTCTTTAAATCATCTGCAACGATCTGTGTAATTTTTAAAGTCTGTTCTTTCATGCTGGCGAATTGTTCTTCACTCATGATACCAAGAGCTGCAAGACCTTCACTTGTGATTAGTGGATCACCTTTTGCATCATCTTTTAACGTAGTTTCAACATAGCCCCCAACAAGAGGTGTACCATCTTCGATATAATCACCATAACGACGGATAAAGCTTCCTGTAGCAACTAGACGACAGATAACTTCCAATCCTTTACCAAATACTTTGGCAGGCAATACTTCCATTGTAGCATTTTCGATATCAGCACTAACATAGTGAGTTTTGATACCTGCATCTTTTAAAATTTCAAAGAAGTGAATAGAAGTTTCAAGGTTTGCTTTTCCAATACCTTCGATTGTTAAACCGACAGAGTTTTCACCTGGATCAAATACGCCATCTTTTCCAGTGCAATCATCCTTGAATTTCAACATTACGTTTCCATTGTCTAATGCGTAGACATCTTTTGTCTTACCTTCGTAAATTTTTTTCATGATTTTCCTCCATTTATCATAACACGATTATTATATCATTATTTTTTTGAATTTCTATGTAAAATTTGGCATTTACACTATTTTTTTAAAATTTTTTTCTGATTTTATTCATCAAAAACACAAAAACGGTGCTTTTTTCAATTAATCAACAGCTGGAAACACATAATAAGAAAGAAAATGACATAAAAAGACATGTTAACGTGGAACTTTTCACTCATTCCATGTATAATAAAAAAGTCTAAAAAGAACAATTACTTCCAAGGGAGGAATTATATGAATACGATTTCTATTTTAGCAACAAAACTTTCAGCATTCTTATTAAGGCTGATTCACAGAGGCGGCTCTATGCCAGGCTCTATAGGATTGAGGATATCCCCACATGTTTTGAAAAGTCTGAAAATCAATTGTCCCGTCATTTTGGTAACAGGCACCAATGGAAAAACATCTACCAGCAATATGATTGCGGATATGATGATGCAAGCCAATAAAAAAGTTATCAATAATCGAAAAGGGGATAACCTGAAAGAAGGAATCACCACAGCCCTTTTAACCAATACCGGATTTAACAAAAAGGTACATGCGGATGCCATTGTATTGGAAGTAGACGAATTAAATATTCCATTCATTATGAAGAATCTTCATGTAGATGCGCTGGTTGTGACAAATTTCTTTCGAGATCAGTTAGATCGTGCTCGTGAGATGGAACAGCTGATTCAAAAAATCGAATCAGCGATCAAAGATTATGATGGTACACTTGTTTTAAATGGCAATGATCCTAATGTTGTACGTTTAAAAGATGCTGCGTCAAAGGCGAAAACACAATACTTTGGTATTCATGGATGTGCAACCAGTATGAAAAAAACAAATGAAGCCAGTGAAGGAAAATTCTGTCCTCGTTGTGGAAAGCGTTTGGATTATGATTTCTATCAATACTCTCACATTGGTGTATTCCATTGCTCTGGCTGTGATTTCAAAACACCTGAACTAGATATTGCTGGAGATGTGATTGATATCCCAAGACGATTATTTAAATGGCAAAACGAAGAATTCTGTGCACCTCAAGGTGGTTTATATACGATGTATAACTGTATCGCTGTTTTAGCAGTTGCGGATTTATTTAACATTCCATCCACTTGCGCAAAAAAAGCATTTAAAGAAATCAAAGTACCAGATGGTAGAAATGAAACATTTACATATCATAACCATTCTCTGATTTTAAACCTGGTGAAAAATCCAACAGGCGCAAACGAAGTCATGAAAGTCATTGAAGAGGATCATAGTAAGAAAACCATTTTGATCGTATTAAATGATCATGCACAGGATGGTACGGATGTATCATGGATCTATGATACCTTCTTTGAAAAATTGATGTGTGAAGAAACAACGAAAATCATTGTATCTGGTTCACGGTGTTATGATATGGCGCTACGTTTCAAATATGGTGGATATACTGGTGAAATGGAAGTATATGAAAACTTGAAAGACAGCGTCAGCGCATTATTGAAGGCTGATACAACGCTATATGCGATTGCGACCTATACCGCACTACAGCCAGTGAGAAATCTGCTGATAAGCGAAATGAAAGCGTAAGAAAGGATGTGCTGACATGGAGTTGAATGTATGTTGGATGTATCATGATATCATGGATTTATACGGTGATAAAGGCAATATGATGGTTTTAAAGAAACGTTGCCTTGATCGTGGCATCCAAATAAAAATAGATACCTTGTCTATCAAAGATGAGTGTGATTTATCAACATATGATTTATTATTTCTTGGCGGTGGAGCCGATAAAGAACAAAAAATGTTAATTGACGATTTATTATCAAGAAAAGAAAATATTGCGAAAGCAATGAATGAAAATACTTTTATACTATTGATATGTGGTGGCTATCAATTATTTGGACAATATTATATAAGCGCAGACAATGAGAAAATCGAAGGATTGAAATTCTTTGATTATTATACAGAAACAGGCTCCAATGGAACACGTTGTATTGGCAATATTGCGATAGAATGTGATCTTGACGGCAACAAAATTACTGCTGTTGGTTTTGAAAATCATGGTGGACAAACACGCAATGTCAAAACTCCATTGGGACATGTTCTACATGGATATGGAAACAGCTTTGAAGGAAAACAGGAAGGATTCTATAATGGTCAGGTACTTGCGACATATATGCATGGACCATTACTTCCAAAAAATCCAGAAATTACAGATTTTGTTATTTATAAAGCATTAAAGAAAAGAAATCCTGATATTACATTACAGGATTTAGCTCCACTAGATGATACGCTGGAGCATCAAGCTAAAGAATATATGTTAAAAAGATTAAGTTCAAAATAACTATACATAAAAAGCAGGCAAGGGAAGTCAGGTTGAAAAAAACCTGGCTTTTTTGATGTAAAACATGATAAATGATAATTTATATATGATGGTGTATCTTATGAAAATGCATGTATCATGAATGTTATTTGTACAGGGATATGATATCTATTACGGCAAACAAGATTGAGTTTATAGATTTTTCAATAAGATATCATATCTATAATAAATATGTTATAAAAATATGAAGTATAATGATTCGATATTTCAAGATTTTATACAATACAGGATAAGATACATATGTATAATAGATTATAAGATTATGCTTAATACTAATCAATACTAAAAGGAATAAGGAATAATATAGGTATTTATTTGGATGTAATTTGCAATGAGATGTAAAAAGACTGGTGATTATACATCTGGTTGCAAAATAGAATATAGCTTTCACAAAAAAGATAAGCTGAACAAAGAATCAATAATTATAAAGAAATCTAATGAAATATCATATTTTAAAGATTTTTTATAATCTCAAATTATAACATAATATATATTATGCGAAGTTACGTATAAAATAAGAAGTGGAAGTCAGGAGAATAAATACCAAACTTCCACTCATTCATTAATCGTTGTTTCTTCTGTTATTACCTAAGATCATTAGTAAAATTCTTAAGATTTGTGCCAATGTGGCAAGCACAGCTGCTACATATGTGAAGGCTGCAGCTTTTAACATTCCTTTGACATAAGGTTTTTCATCTTCGTTGATCATATGCATGCTTTGTAATTGTTTGATTGCTCTGCTGGATGCATTGAATTCTACAGGTAGTGTGACAATCTGGAATAACAGAACCACACCAATCATGGATAATCCAATATATAATACAACTGGTGTTGATACAAACATGAATAGACCAATTGTTAATATAACCCAGCCAAGCTGTGATGCAATGTTTGCAACTGGCAGGATGCGGTTACGTATTGCGATAAAGCCATAATGTTCTTTATGCTGAATAACATGCCCTACCTCATGCGCTGCTACTGCAATGGATGCAATACTTGTGTTGTAGTAGATATCACTTGATAAACGTACAACATGATGTACGGGATCATAATGATCACTTAAACTTCCACCAGTGCTAACTTCTACTGGAATATTATGAAGTCCATTCGCATCCAGGATCATTCGTGCAGCATCTTTTCCTGTAATGCCTTTTTCGTTTCTTATTTGTTTATATCGATTATATGCACGTTGTACACTAGATTGGGCAATCATGATGATTACAAATGCAAATATATATAATAAATATTGTTGTGAGTAATAACCAGACAGGATCATATGATTCTACCTCCTAATATATCTCTAATTGCTCAACATTATAACATACAAATGTGTGAGAAACAACAACCAAAATTTAACAAAAAAAGGACAAATTCGATGTCCTTTATTTATCCTTATTTTACAGCGTCTTTTAATGCTTTAGCAGCTTTAAATTTAGGAGATTTTGAAGCAGCAATTTCGATTGGTTCTTTAGTAGCTGGGTTGATTCCTTTACGTGCAGCACGTTCGCTAACTTCAAATTTACCGAAACCAGAAATATCAACTTTGCCACCGTTTGCTAAAGTTTCAGCAATTTCATCAAATACTGTATCAACTGCAACAGTCGCATCTTTCTTTGTCATTTCTAATTTTTCTGCAACGCTTTCAACTAATGCTTTTTTATTTAAAATTTCACTCATGTTTATTACCTCCAACATGAGTATATAATACCATTGCAAAGCCTTTTTTTCAATACATTTTAAGAAAAATAAATAAGAATTAAGAAATCACATCATTTTTCTATAATTTATAAAACGATTGCGATAACGTTTCCTTTCCCCTTATTCACAAGCTTCGTCAGAATATCTTGTAAACGGATTCTTGCAGCTTCCGGTATCATAGATAGTTTTGCGTTTAAACCATCTCGAATCAGATCACTTAATTTGCGGCCAAAAATATCGCTGTCCCAGATAGAACCATCATCGTTTCCTTCATCTCTTAGCAGATAACGTATTAATTCTTCACTTTGTTCTTTACTGCCAATAATCGGCTCAAAGCTTGATTCTACGTCGACTTTTATCATATGAATACTTGGTGCTATCGCTTTTAATTTCACGCCATAGCGGCTTCCCTGCTTGATGATTTCAGGCTTGCTTAACTCAATATCCTGTAAAGAAGCACTGGCAAACCCATAGCCTGTCTGTTTTACCATTTTAAGGGCACTGGAAATCGTATCATATTCCCGTTTGGCTTTGCTGTATTCCTGCATCAATGCAATCAATTCGCTTTTATCTTTGATTTCTACACCAATGATTTCTTTGAGTATTTCATTATACAGTCCGTTTTTTATTGTGATATCAACATTCACAACCCCTGCACCTGTATCAATTGTCGCAATATTACTGCTATCGATATATTCATTTTCATTTAATACATCTTTGATATTTTCAACTTCTTTTAATTTTTCTACACTGGACATACTGTCCTGAATCGTTTGATTAAAGCTTTTCTTTAGCCAGTGTTCATCATCTAATACTGCAATCCATTGTGGCATGTTGATATTGATTTCTGAAACTGGGAATTCATATAGTGCTTCTCTCAGGATATCGTGGACATCATTTTCACTCATATTGTTAACTGCGATTGCAAGTACAGGTACTTCATATTTTTCTTTTAGTTTATCTACAACTGCCTTACATGCCAGTGAATTTACATCACTGCTATTTACAACTACAATAAATGGTTTTCCAATGCTTTTTAATTCATCAATGACTTCTGCTTCTGCCTCAATATAAGCTTCTCTAGATAAATCGGAAATACTGCCGTCCGTTGTTACAACAATGCCAATCGTTGAATGATCCTGAATAACTTTCTGTGTACCGATTTTGGCTGCCTCATTAAAAGGCATTGCTTCATCACTCCATGGTGTTCTTACCATACGGATACCATCTTCATCCTTGTATCCTTTGGCTTCCGGTATTACATAACCTACACAGTCCACAAGACGTACATTCACAGTAAATCCATCTTCAAATTCGATTGTAGCGGCATTATTAGGCACAAATTTGGGTTCGGTGGTCATGATGGTCTTTCCAACGCCTGCCTGAGGCAGTTCATCGATCATACGTGCTTTTTCATATTCGTCATTCACATAAGGAATGACTGCTTTTTCCATGAATTCTTTGATGAAAGTTGATTTTCCAACACGTACAGGGCCTACGATACCTAAGTATATATCACCACCGCATCTCTGTGCTATATTTTTTAAAATTTCTGTGGTATTCATTGTTTATCCTCCCTTAGTCACTCTAAACTTATGATATCTGTTCATGTTTTATGCCTCTTGAATAAAAGAAAAAGCCGATGTTTTCTTTCATCGACTTATTTCTGATTTAATAATTGAGCAACTAATGCTTCAACTTCATCATTACATGCTCCACATACTGTTCCTGCACCTGTCTTTTCCTGTACCTGTGCAAAGTTTTGACAGCCGGAAGCTATTGCATCTTTGATGTCTTTTACACTGACACCAAGGCAATAACAAACAATATCTTCATCATTCATATCTAACACTCCTCGTATTTAGTATGAACTTTTGATCATTGTTTATTCAGCGTTACCTACTTCACTTAATGTTAAGCCTTTATTTTGTTCTGTTGCCCATTTGATTCCCCAGTTGTTCATGAAGATGATCAGATTTCTGCCTTTTAAATCACGAACACGTTTTGATTCGCTTGTCAAATTCAATGTATTTGGATCAATGCTTTGATCATCAATCCAGCGAACACATTGATATGGCAGAATTTCTAGTTTGATATCAACATTATATTCACTCTTTAATCGCTGTTCCAATACGTCAAACTGTAAGACACCTACGCCTCCAACAATGATTTCTTCCATACCGATATTGATTTCCTGGAATACCTGAATTGCACCCTCCTGGGCAATCTGTGTAATTCCTTTGATAAACTGTTTACGTTTCATGGTATCACGCTGTGTTACACGTGCGAAGTGTTCAGGCGCAAAGGTTGGAATCTTTTTAAATTCAAATTTCATAGATGGATCACATAAGGTATCGCCAATGGAAAAGATTCCTGGGTCAAAGACACCAATTACATCACCTGCATATGCTTCATCGATGATTTCACGATCTTGTGCCATAAACTGCTGCGGTTGTGATAGTTTCACTTTCTTATTCTGTTGCATCAAAGTGACTTCCATGCCTTTTTCAAAGCGGCCACTGCAAATTCGCATAAATGCGATACGATCACGATGTGCTTTATTCATGTTGGCCTGAATCTTGAATACAAAGGCAGAGAAACGTTCATCAAATGGATCAATTTCCCCAATGGATGATTCCCTTGGAAGTGGAGATGTTGTCATATCAAGGAAATGACTTAAGAATGGTTCTACACCAAAGTTTGTTAACGCACTACCAAAGAAAACAGGCGTCATCTGTCCATGATTGATTTTGTCTTTATCAAATTGTGTACTGGCAATATCCAGCAATTCACTATCTTCTTTCAGCTTTTCAAAGAAATGATCACCTAATACAGAACGGAATGTTTCATCTTCTAAGCTGCCTTCTGTAACTTCTGCGGCTTTCATACCATGATCTCCACCATGGAATGCGATGATACGTTTATGGTCACGTTCATAAACTCCTTTGAATTCTTTACCGGAACCAATTGGCCAGTTCATAGCGTAAGTTTCCATGCCCAGTTCTGATTCGATATGTTCAAGCAGTTTGAAGGGATCCATCGCAGCACGGTCCATTTTATTAATGAAAGTGAAAATAGGAATATGGCGTAATAAACATACTTTAAATAATTTCTTTGTCTGTGCCTCGACACCTTTGCTGGCATCAATGACCATCACGGCAGAGTCTGCGGCCATTAAGGTACGATAAGTATCTTCACTAAAGTCCTGGTGCCCTGGTGTATCAAGAATATTGATACAGAAGTCATTATATTCAAACTGTAATACAGAACTAGTAACAGAGATACCTCTTTGTTTTTCAATTTCCATCCAGTCACTGACAGCATGTTTGTTGGCTTTTTTACCTTTTACACTACCTGCCTGAAGGATGGCTCCTCCATACAGCAATAGTTTTTCAGTCAACGTAGTTTTCCCGGCATCCGGGTGAGATATGATGGCGAAGGTTCTTCTTCGCTTGATTTCTTTTTGTAAATCAGACATATTGCATTCCTCCCTGAAAAATTTTCATTCAGCGTTAGTTATTATACCATTAATTATCGGCTTTATCTAGCCAAAAAGAAAGAAACGCAAGTATTTATAACGTTTCTTTCTACATTGTTATATCATTTCATGTTTTAAATCACGAAGCATTAAATCTTTTGCACTTTCTTTTGGATCTTTATCTTCATACAGCACTTTGTAAATTTCTTCAATGATTGGCATATCAATACCCTTTTCATGTGCTACATCATGTACAACTTTTGCTGTACGCACACCTTCAACGGTTTTTGTGTTGTTATCCCAGAAGTATTTTGCACTGTTGTGTTTTCCTATATCATATCCAGCCTGGAAATTACGTGAGTGCTTACTTGTACAGGTAACAATTAAATCACCTATACCTGTCATTCCCATAAATGTTTCTTTTCGGCCACCCATGGCTACCCCATAACGAATCATTTCCGCCAAGCCACGTGTAATTAAAGCTGCTCTTGTATTATCTCCATAGCCTAAGCCATACAATACACCACTAGCAACAGCAATTGCATTTTTTAATGCCACTCCTGTTTCACTGCCGATTTCATCATCGCCACGATATACACGAAGATAATCATTGCTGAATAGTTTCTGAATGGTTTTCGCATCTTCTTCATTTAAGGATACCGCACAAATTGTTGTTAACATACGGATAACCACTTCTTCAGCATGACTTGGACCAATCAAGGATACGACACTGCTTAAATGTTCCTTTGAAATATTGGCGCGAATAACATTGGACATACGATCATTTGTCTGAGGATGAAATCCTTTGGATGCATTTACCGCAATGATCTTCTTTGTTAGAATTGGATCAATCTGTTTACATACAGATTCTATTGCAATAGTAGGTACCACAAACAAGACAACATCAGCGTCATGGAATACATTTAAATCCATAGTTGCTTTTAAATCATGATGTAGTTCTACATCCTCAAAGAACTTTGAATTGCGATGATTTTCATTGATATCATTGATTTCTGCTGGATTATTTCCATAAACCATGACATCCACATGATTATCACATAATACTTGTGCCAGTGCACAGCCCCAGCTGCCACTTCCTGCGACTACGATCTTCATTTTATCACCTGTTTCTTTCTCTTGCGATTATCTTTAACGTTGTTCCTTCAAAACTGAATGCTTCACGTAAACGGTTTTCAAGGAAACGTTGATAACTAAAATGTAATAACTCAGGTTCATTCACAAATAACACAAATGTTGGCGGTGCTACTGCAACCTGGGATGCATAATAGATTTTTAAACGTTTTCCATTATGGGTTGGTGGAGGCGTCATCAACTGTGCATCCATCAACACTTCATTTAATACATTCGTTTGAATACGCATCAAAGAATAATCATGTACTTTATCGATCTCTGGTAAAATCGTTTGAATACGCTGTTTGTTTTTAGCGGATACAAACAGAATTGGCGCATAGCTCAGATACAAAAACTGTGTTCTGATTTCTTTTGTGATTTTATTCATGGTCTGTTCATCTTTTTCTACCGTATCCCATTTATTATACACAATGATAACACCTTTACCAGCTTCATGGGCATATCCTGCGACATGTTTATCCTGTTCACGGATACCGGTTTCTCCATCAATCACAACCAACACAACATCACTTCGCTCAATTGCACTCATGGCACGAAGGACAGAATATTTTTCAATGTTTTCATATACTTTCCCACGCTTACGGATACCAGCAGTATCAATGACGACATAGTCTTTTCCTTCCCGTTTGAAAGGTGTATCAATAGCATCTCTTGTTGTACCTTCTACATTGCTGACGATAACTCTTTCTTGATTCAAAATGGCATTTACCAAAGAGCTTTTTCCAACATTTGGACGTCCAATGACACAAAATCTTGTCATGCCTTCATATTCTTTACGCGTTTCTTTTGGGAAACTTTGAATGATAGCATCTAATACATCACCAATACCAATACCATGTACACCACTGACGGCGATAGGATCGCCTAAGCCTAAAGCATAGAATTCATAAATAGAATCATTCAACTGCTGGTTATCTACTTTATTAACTGCAAGAATCACCGGCTTGCCGCTTCGCTGTAATAATCTTGCGATATATTCATCATCCGGTGTCAAGCCTTCTTTACCACTTACCACAAATACGATCGCATCTGCTTCATCAATGGCGATTTCTACCTGCATTTTAATTTCTTCCTGGAATGGCTGATCAGCTAACTGAATTCCTCCTGTATCAATGATACGAAATTCTTTTGTTAACCATTCTGCTTTACCATAAATACGATCACGAGTAACACCCGGCGTATCTTCTACAATACTTTTTCTCTCACCGATCATTCGATTGAAGATCGTGGATTTTCCTACATTTGGTCTTCCGACAATTGCTACTATACCATTTATCATATACATTGTTCATCAGCTGCATGCTGATGAAACTTCACCTCCTGTTATTCAATACATGGTTGAATCAGATTACGGATGGCACTTACGACTTCTTCAATCGTCATATCGCTGGTATCGATTTCTTTCGCGTCGTCCGCTTTTCTCAAAGGAGATGTCTTACGGTTCATATCCTGATAATCACGTTTCTCAATATCCTGATAGATTTCATCATAATCTGCTTCGATATGTTTTTCTTCATATTCTTTAAATCTTCTTTTTGCACGTGCTTCTACACTTGCAATCATATAAACCTTGACTTCGGCATCAGGTAGTACAACTGTTCCTATATCACGTCCATCAAGAATATATCCTTTATCCTTCGCAATCTTCTGCTGCATTTCCACAAGCTTTTCCCTAACCATAGGATGGGCACTGACACTGCTTGCACGCATGCTCATATCATTGGTACGGATTGCTTTGGAAACATCTTCTCCATTGATGAATACATTCCCCATACTGTCAAAGGAAATCTGCATATCATCAATCATTGCCGCAAGTGCTTGTTCATCATGTTCATCGATTCCTTTCACTTTGGAATAGTAACCAACACAACGATACATGGCACCAGTATCTAAATGGGCATAGCCTAATTCTTTGGCTAACAGTTTACTGATTGTGCTTTTCCCTGCAGCACTAGGTCCATCAATTGCGATATTAATTCTATTCATTAAATCTTACCTCCGGCTTTTAATAAAGAGTATGCAATGAATCCGATAATTACCAACAATACCAGAATCAAAAAGCATAATACAAAATTCAATAATTTATTTGTTTTTTCTACACCATCACTTAAATCGGTTAATTCATCTTCATATTCATCCATTTGTACACGAAGCTGCTGCGTTTCTTCTAACAGCTTTTTATGGATGGTTGGAGAAACAGGAATATCATCATTTTCCTCTTCTTCATCATCTGTTTCTTCTTTTTTCTTTTTGAAAAAGCCTCGTTTTTTAGGCGCTGGTTCTTCTTCCTCTTCTATTTCTTCTTCACTTTCATCTGAAGTATCTTCGATTTCATCATCCAGATGGGAAAAGGAATCCTTAATCAACAATGTTTGCTCAACATCCATTTCTGCCTGTTCATTCACCTCAGCTGAAACTGGTGTTTCTTCTTTAACTTCTTCTTCATCCTCTACTTCATCTTCTTCTCTTAAAAGATTCTGTACTTCTAACGCAATATCTTCTTTTTTCAAAATCTGTTTCACAGGTGTAGAAACCATTGGCTCTTCTTTTACTTCATCTTCAATTTTTTCTACATACTGTGTCCGTTTTGCACGATTGACAGCATTCAGCTGATTTAAAATATCCACTTGTGTATTTTCACATTCTCTTGTGCCTTTACGAATATTATATTGACGAACTTCACGAATAAAATCGTCCAGATATTCATTTGTGAAACCGGCTTCTTCCCCTTGTGAACCAGTTTCTTCTTTTACTTCCTCGATTACTTTTTCACGTCCTGGCTGATAAGTATCTTCTTTGATTTCAGCTTTCTTCAGCACGGAGGAATCAAAACGTTTTAAGGTATCATCATTATGTAAAGTAGCTTCTTCTTTCTTATCTACATGATTATCAGTTTCGATTGATTTTCTAAGTTCTTCATATTTTTTAACGCGTGACAATTTTTCCATATTGGTAAACCTCCCAACCTAAACTTTATTATATCAAAAATTAGCTTGCTTGAATACAAAAGATATGCAATTCTTTTATAAATTATGAAAAAAAGAAAACTCGTATGAGTTTTCTTAGTCTTTTGATCTGCCAGAATATTTACCATCTGCTGTATTGATGACGATCATTTCATCCTGAGAGATGAATAAAGGTACTTTTACCTGTAATCCAGTTTCTACAACAGCATTCTTCTGTGCACTTGTTGCAGTATCGCCTTTTACAGCTGGTTCACATTCAACAACCTGTAATGTTACCTTATCTGGAAGGATAACACCTAAGATTTCACCTTCAAACATAGAAATCATGACATTGTCATTTGGTTTCATGAAATTGATTTCCCATTCTAAGTGATCTTTTGGAATTTCAATCTGTTCGTAAGTTTCATTGTCCATGAATACCAGAGCATCATCAGTATCATATAAATACTGCATTTCTTTTTTATCGATACGAGCAGGCTGGATTTTATCTCCTCCACCCCAAGAAAGTTCTACGTTAGAACCTGTACGAAGGTTTCTTACTTTTGCTTTAACAACCATGGCAGAACGTGCTGTTTTGTTCTGACTCTGTTCTAAGACTACGAAGATATCACCATCCTGCTGAATTGTCATACCTGGTTTTAAATCATTTGAGCTTATCATAATTTGTATTCACCTTTCCTTAATTTATCCTATTATATTGTAATGCATTTCGCATTTTTGTCAAATATTTTCTTAAATAAGGCTTTTAAAACGAATACTATCTGCGTAAAGTTCTACACATAGAAAGACTACAAGATAATAATAGGTAAAAAATACTTTGGAAATTGTAAACCCCATCAGCTGGTAGCAAAGATAGAAAATCCAAGTGATGATCAAAGTAAACAGAAAATCTTTTCCTTCTATAGATTTTGTGTTTGCTTCTTTATAGAAAAAGGAAACACCCCATAACAGCAAAAGAAAGATTGGCATCATCCAGTATGCCTGTGCATTTAAGAATTGAAGCACATTGCCAAGAAATAGAAATAATAGAAAAAATAATGTTGTAATACTGAGTGTCAGCATAACATCACCTCCCCTTTTATTGTTCCTTGTTTTGTTTTTTTTATGCCTATGTATAGCGGATATCCATTATTTCATGTTGTTCATTTACATAAATGTCCATAGCATAAGCTATATGATTTAAACGATAGCTGATATTTACACTTTCTTTTGTATAGCTAAAAGTTATTGTTGTGCCCTGATAATTCTTTGTTACTTTTTCTACCTTTTTCAAAGATTGTTCATCTAAATCAATTTCTTTTGATTCTTCACTGGTTTCCTTTTCATCTGTCAAAGTTTCTTTCAACTTATCTTTTGCCTGATGGATACAATATAACTCAATGATATGCTGTTTGCTTTGTTTTATCAATAATGCCGTAGTTTGTGTTTTCATGACACAATAGGTCACAAAGGATAGAATAATACATAAAACAGCAAGTGCGTAAATAGACACAAAGCCCTGTTTATTCGCAATACAGCGTCGTTTCCTGCTTATTCCAGTGGAATGTGATACAATTTCCTTCTTGTGCAAAATATCCCTCCTTTATATCCTTTACAAAGATTTCATATCCTGGTGTTTTCACAAGCCGGTGATTATGCAATTTTAATGTGATATCTGAATCATGATAACGAAAGGTACACTCTTGATTACCGCACTGCATATCATATCCCTGTGCAAACAGCATTCGTAACTGCCGTATGGCAATGATATCATCATTTTGATGGGTATCATCGGATGCCTTTTGTAGTAAGCCACAAACGCCGCTAAATAAAAGCAGACATAAAGATAAACAGGAAAGTGCCACCAGCACTTCAACCATTGTGAATCCATTATTCATAGAGCCTTTGTATTTCTTCATTTTGATACAATCCCCTTTCGGTATCATTCAATTGATGTAAAGATAAGATGCAGGAAGTCATAATCAGCAGTAAAATTGAAACGATCACAAACAATAACAGAGTTTCTATTAAAATCATCCCTTTGTTATCGGACATAAATGGCACCACTTCCAAGTTCTATAACTAAACTTTTTTGTTTACCCTGACAGTTACAGCGAATGGTCTTAGCCTGACTGACGTTTCCGTTTGCATAATAATAAAGGGTTGTAGGAGCACAATCCATGCCATCCATAAAGGTATAGCGCTTATGATCATAAAGCATGGAATTAGAGGAGATTTTCACCATCTTTTCCCTGTGTTCATTCACTGCCGATACTTGTGTCTGTAACAGCAGCTGCTTGATTGTCTGCATTTCATATCCTAACTGAATTTGTTTCTGTGGCTTAATTAATGGAAAAATAACCACCAGCATACTGATCACAAATAGTACTACCAGCATTTCCATCAAAGTGAAGCCTTTATTTGACACGTGCTTCACCATTGACGATTTCTATCATATCCCCACTAGGGCATCTTCTCTGTGATTCTTTTAAATATCCTTTGCGTATGAGATCATTCATACTGGAGGGAGGCGTCAAGTTGTCTACTTCATAAAGCAAAATTTGTCCGTCCACTACTTTTTGTAAAGCATTGCATCCCTGATCACGAATGATTTTTTCTTTCTGTTGAATGTTAGGGAGTGTTAATAAGAATACCAGTGCAATAATGGATAAAACAATCATCATCTCTAAAATTGTAAAACCTTTTGTATTATTTTTCATATGTATGTTCTCTCTTTCTTTTCTACATTGTATCTAACATTTGTAAAGGAATTAACATGATCTGATAAACACTTAATACCATACATGCGATAAACGCATAAGCAAGGCATTGAATCCCCATACCGGCTTTTTTAATCAGTTTTTCCCAATACAGTTCCTGTTGTTTCATAAACAGCTTCATCATTTCACAGATATTGTCGTTATGGGCGCCAATAAAAAACATCTGTTTAAATGCGTCACTTAACAATGTGCTTTTCTCCATGGTTTCATGTAACTGGGCACCACTTTCCAAAGCGAAGATCATATCCTTCATAAAATGATGCAATATAGATGTATTTTTTAAATGCAGCAGATAATGAAAGGCAGCCTTAGTGGAGATCCCTTTGGCCTCCAGTTCATAAAGATAGCCAGACAGTTGGTAAGATAAAATATCTTTCAATAAAGGAATGTGCTGGTGGTGCTGATAAAGCCATACGCTTTGTTTGCGTGGACGAAAAGCTCCATACAGAAAGAAACCCGCCAAACATAAAACCATCGCCAGAAACAAGTAAAACACGTATTGTAGTATGGATAATAAAGATATCAGCAACTGAAAATCATCTCCAGCATCAAAACTGTTTAACATTTGGGGAATGATAAAGCGTGAAAAAAACACCAGAATCACAAAAGCAAATACCAGAAGAAACAAAGGATAACTGCATTGCTTCACTAACTTTTTCTTAATGTTTTTCTCAAAAGACATCATATGTAACGCACTTTCTATCGCATCTGCCAAAGACGATACTTCTAAAAAGAAAGCAAAATGCATATAGAAGCGCCCTTTATGGTGAGCCAAAAATATATCCTGTATACTTTGTCCATTCTCCAATGCCGCTTTCACCTTTTCCTCATCCTTTTTCAGAAAGGATAAAGCCTCCAGCAAAGGATATCCTTTTTTCAATAGTTCACTTAGAAAATAAAACTCCTGTTCATTCAGTGACAAGATCGTAGGATGCGTCTTTTTCTTTAATCCACCCTTTTGAAACAGCCGCGCAAATGTTGGCAGATATATCTCGATAAGTTTTTTTGCTTTGTCCATGGGCAAGGCAGTACTGCAGTTCTTCTTTTTCCATGATTTCATAAATACACACTCTCCCCTTTCCGTTCGCTGATGGATATAAGCGCTGATTCACGATTGCACTTAGCGTATGTGTTAATTCTTCATTGCTTAAGCCAAACTCATTTAATCGTTTGATTGCTTCACTACAGGATTTTGCGTGTATCGTTGTGAAAATCAAATGTCCGCTAAGAGCACTACGAAGCAACATCCTGGCACTGCTAGGATCACGAATCTCTCCAATCATGATGACATCTGGATCATGTCGCATGAGCTGCTTGATTCCCTCTTCATAAGAAAAATTGTTTTTTTCATTAATCTGTAATTGTAGATAGCTGTCATCAAAGATTTCAATAGGATCTTCTAAAGATACGACCTGTAAATGATGATCATTAGCAATCTGATGTAAGATTGCATGCAGAGTAGTTGTCTTTCCACTGCCGGTAGGACCAGATAACACGATTAACCCACTCCTTGTTTTGGTCCAGTTCATAAAGCTCTGTAGCTGGGCTTGATCTTTGGTAAGATCTTTTAATTCAATTTCACTGTGATTGTTTAATATACGAAGCACAGCAGTCTGCATATGTAGAGTTGTTAACAGACTAAAACGAAAATACAACAGATTCCCCTCATACGTGTACTGAAAATTTCCACTCTGGGGCACACTGAGATTTCCTAAATCCAGATTGCTTAAATATTTCAAATAATGAAATAAAGAAGCATCCAGGGCTGGTGAATAGATTTCCTCCATTCCATACAGCCCGCGCATACTAACCGACAGTTTCTCCTTCTTCATGACGAAGTGAATATCTGTCGCATGATGCAGTTGCGCAAGACGAAGCATTTGATTCATTTTCTCTTGCATAAAAAAATCACCTCCTATTAATACATATACGTAAAAAGGAGGTGAAAATCCTAAAAAAAATGAAGAAATTTTAAAATTCCTTCATTTTCACATATTTAAGTACGGATTTTGTTGTAATTCACATCTCAAATCAGTCACAGGACCATGTCCTGGATAAATCTTAATAGATGGATCTAAATCTTTGAATATACGTAAACTATTTCGCATTTTGCCCATATCACCATCTGGCAAATCTGTTCTGCCAATACTTCCCGCAAATAAAACATCCCCGCTAAACAGATTTTCATCCCATAAAATCATACTGCAGCCACTGCTGTGTCCTGGCGCATAAATAAACTGAAATTCAAACACGCCAATTGTATGCTTACCTGCATCTAGGAACTGTGGTTTTGTATGCACAATGATTTCAGGAAGTCCCATTGCTCCAGAAGCATTCAAATACGCATCCTTCAACATGTCTTTATCCCATGCATTCATATAGAGCGGACAATGATAATGCTCTACCAACGCATCAACACCACCAATATGATCAAAATGTCCATGTGTCAAAACGATGCCATCTACAATACCGCCTCGATCATCAATATCTTTCATCAATTTTGAAGAGGCAGTTCCTGGATCAATGATCAATACATGATTATCCTGCCATAGTACATAACAGTTTACCTGCACCATGCCTAATACATATGTTTCTATCTTTTTCATATCATTTCACATAATAAAAAAGACCAAGTCTTTGGCCCTTCTTATTTTTTCTCCTTATGTAAAGTTTTCTTGTTACAACGTGGGCAATATTTTTGAATTTGCATACGTTCTGGATTTTTACGTTTATTACGTGTTCCAATGTAGTTTTCTTCGCCACATTCTGAACATTTGAATGTAATTCTATCTCTCATGTTGACCCTCCTCGTACTAGTGCTAGAAAATTATAACATACAATATCGGAAAATGCTAATACTTTTTAATCTTTCTTGTCAATTGGATATTTTTTAAAGAAATCTTGAATGATTTCTGGCATAATTTCCTGATAACAGATATTACCTGCAAGGTTCGTACCTATATTGGTATCTGAATCCGGTGCTAAACAAACAAAAGCTAATGTTGGGTTTTCATATGGTGCCCATCCAATCAAAGCCGCATTGGTTGTTTTACCACCATGTTCTGCACTTTCGGCAGTACCTGTTTTCGCAGCGATATCATAAGGTAAACTTTTGATTGCGCCACCACAGTTACCATCTAAAACACACTGATGAAATCCTGCTCTGACAACATCTAAATCGCTTTCTTTGCCTTTTAATGTTGAAAGAATTGTTGTTTCATTTTTATATACCACATAATCACTATTGACTTCTGTAGCTGTATTCACAAGCTTTGGCTGTACTTTCTTGCCGCCATTGGCAAGCGTAGATACATATTGTGCAATCTGAATTGGTGTGTAAAGATCATACTGTCCAATCGCAAAGTCCAAAAATTTACCGACATCGGTACTGTTACCAACAAATGAAGTTGATGTTTCATCAGGAACATCCAATCCTGTACTTGTACCTAATCCAAACATAGAATAATAAGAACGCATCAAACGAACAATTCCTGCATAATCGTTTACAATCAATGGGCCTTTTGGCACATAGTTTACACCAGCTAATGCCATAACCGTGTACCACATATACACGTTACTGGATACAGATAAAGCTTTTACTGCATTGACTGGACCATGATTTTGATAAGATGCTTTTATCTGAGATCCTTTGAATTCAATTGGCGCATCTATAAATATGGTGTTTGCGTCAATGACACCTTCTGTAAGTCCCATGTATACTGTCGCACCCTTCACAATAGACCCAGGTACAACACCAGCTTTATAATTACCAGTCGCAAAATTTGTGATTTTGCCATCGTCCCCTTTTGCTTTTCCACTCATCGCATAAATCTCACCGGTTTGTGGATTCATCAAGATCACATACGCATTTTTAAAATACTGTCGGCGGCTGTCATTGCTTGCATTTTTTAACACCTTTTCAAGGACATCATCAACTTTTTTCTGTAGTTCAATATCAATGCTCATATGCAAATCATAGCCATTTTTACCACTGTTGATTTCATTTAAAACAGCAATGCCGTTTTCATCATATGTGATTTCACTGACTTTTCGTGTGCCTGTCAATAAATCTTCGTACTGTTCTTCAAGTCCTTTTATACCTACCCGATCGACCATGGAATAACCTTTTGCTTCATAATACGTTTTTAATTCACTAGGTACTCCCTGTACACTGGTTGATACACCACCTAATACATCTCTAAATGTTGATCCATATGGATATTCACGTTTCCATCCACCCATATCGACATCAAATCCTGGATATTCATCTTTATGTTCTTCCAGATAATATACGATTTCTTTATCTACATCTTCCAAAACAACTTTTAACTGGCTGCTTGGGGCACGACGCATCGCACCAAAGATTGCATAGGCATTTAAATCTTCTTCAGAAAATTCTTTTTCTACCATCTCCTGCGTGATACGTTCACGTTTTAGTTTTTCTGCGTCAGCGCTGCCAAGATTTAATTCATTACCTGATAACAAATTGTTTCCATTATCTTTTTTACCATTTGCATCTGTATGTAAATATAAATAGGCATCCTGATAATCGCTTAGTGTAAAACGATCATGATTGGTTTTAAACTGTTTCGCAAATTTTTGTGCCAGCTCCCACTGTTCATCACTTGTCGTGTTCTTTGGTGGAAAGTATGTAATATTCAATGCGGATACAGTTCCAGCAACAACTTTCCCATTACGATCATAAATCATACCACGTGGTGTCATGTCTGTCTGCTTTTTACTTGTATAGCTTTCTAACTTTGCAGTATAGGTTTCTTCTCCTCGTATCTGTAAGAATGCAAGGCGTACTACTACAATTGAGAATACCAGTATAATCACAAGTGCAAAGACACCAATTCGTTTATTTACGATTTTATAATAATCATTTTGCGTCTTTAATGCATCAGAGCTGCGTCTTAATTTTTTTTGATCCAAGTCACGAAATGGATTTCTTAACAAGGCATTCACCTCCTGTCCTTTAGTATATCATAAATGATTTTGAGTTGCTACAAGTTCAGAATTTTGTAAGGTTTTCATTTCTGTTTTCTTCATGTCAAGCAAAAATGAAAATGTCTTAAAAATAATTAAACATTAGCACCG